>NZ_CAKJTR010000050.1:0-4823 GCF_917627355.1 Protofrankia sp. Cj3
CTCGCGGTCCGTGACGTCCTTGCCGCCGCGGACTGCCTGATCGTCATCGCTGGCATGGAAGGTGCGCTACCCAGCGTTGTTGGCGGGCTCGTCGGTACACCGGTGATCGCCGTTCCGACCAGCATCGGTTACGGCGCGTCCTTCGGCGGCCTTGCCGCGTTGCTCGGGATGCTCAACTCGTGCGCGCCCGGCGTCGTCGTCTGCAACATCGACAACGGTTTCGGGGCGGGAATCTTCGCCGCCCGCATCACCCGCCGCACCCGCCGCGCGACGGCGAGGCCCACGGTCGCCGACAGCGGTCAGGAACCGGGCGGCGAACGGACCACAGTGGACGGGTGACCGACGCCGACATGCACCACGCGAACCATGCGAACCATGCGCCAGCCGGACCGACCGAGCCCGCGTCGACCAGACCGGCCCGGGTCGGCTGGCTCGACCTGTCCAGCGGAGCGAGCGGGGACATGCTCCTCGGCGCCCTGAACAGGGTGCTGACCGACACGGATCAGCACCCGGACGTGATCGCCAACGCGGTCGGAGCGCTCGGGCTGCCGGTCCGTCTGGACGTCAGCATGACCAGCCGGGCCGGCCTCGCCGCCGCCTGTGTCCAGGTCATCACCAACGAGTGGACCGGTAGTGAAGACGCGACACACCAGGACGGGCTGCCGGGGAGCGGGGCGCCCGGAAACGCGGCACCCGGCGATGAGCGCCGCCGTACCTGGGCTGACATCCGCCGGCTACTGGCCGGCGCTCCGCTCAGCGAAACGGTCCGCGAGCGGGCCCTGGCCACGTTTGCGGCGCTCGCCGAGGCTGAGGCTGTCGTCCATGGCATCCACGCCGACGAGGTGCACTTCCACGAGGTCGGGGCGCTGGACGCGCTCGCCGACGTGGTCGGCGTCTGCGCGGGGCTCGACGCGCTCGGCCTGGACCAACTGGTCGCGTCCCCGGTAGCGCTCGGCGGCGGGTCGGCCCGCACCGAACACGGCGTGCTGCCGATCCCCGGCCCCGCTGTCCTGGAACTGCTGCGTGCCAACGCAATGCCGGGGTATGGCGGTCCGGTGGACATGGAGCTGTGCACACCGACGGGAGCGGCTCTGGTGGCGGTCCACGCGGACGCATACGGTCCGTTGCCGGCAATGCGGGTGGCGTCCGTCGGCGTCGGCGCCGGCCAGCGCGACATCCCTGGTCGGCCCAACGTCGTCCGCCTGGTCGTCGGTACCGCTCCGCCGGCCGACACACCACCCCGGACGGGAGCGCTGCCGGCAGCGCCACTGCCGGCAGCACCGACGGTGGACTCCGCCACCGCGCGCGTCCCCGCCGTGACCCATGCGCTGGCCGTGACCGATGAGCTGCTGGTCGAGACCAACGTCGACGACCTCGACCCGCGGGCCTGGCCAGAGATCCTGGCAACGCTGCTGGCGGCGGGGGCCTCCGATGCCTGGCTCACGCCGGTGCTGATGAAAAAGGGCCGGCCGGCGCACACCCTGTCCGTGCTGGTGGCGATGCCGCTCGCGGACTCGGTCCGGCGAGCGGTCTTCCTCCACACTCCCACGCTGGGCCTGCGGGAGACGCCCGTACACAAGCGGGCCCTCGCCCGTGCCTTCCGCACGGTGAACGTCAGCGGCGAACCCGTCGCCGTAAAGATCGGCATACTTCCGGACGGCCAGATCGTCACCAGGCAACCCGAGTGGGATGATGTCCGCCGCGCCGCCGCCAGGCTGGACCGACCAGCCCGTTGGGTGCTGGCTACCGCGGTGGCCCTGGCGTCGGATACCGTCCGGCCGAACGCTGCCCGGCCGGACGAGGGCACCGATGACGACGAGGCATGGGCACACATGCGATCCTAAGAGCGCCCGGCAACAGGGATGTGGATCAAGGAGCAGGGCTGGAGTGCGTGCATCGCGAGGCGGCGCGGGGAGCCACCGGAGGTGGTGGGTGACGACCGACGGCAACAACGCGAGATGCGCACCTCACCCTTCCGCCTTGCCAGGGGGCGCCTGGACGCGGCGAGCCGGAATGACGATCTCAAACGCGCTCTAAGGCCGCGACCGAGCGGGATCACGAACGGAGACGATCGACATCGACGCCCGAACGGACATGCCTGACTTCAATCGTGCTCCGGCGGACGATCCTGGCGCGGTCCAGTCGATGCCGTCACCGGCGCGGCACTATCCACTGTCCAGCCCGGCCGAGGCGAGCAACGGCGACCTGCGCTCCCCTCCGCAGGCCCAGCGGCGTCCGATGCCACCGCCGATGCCGCCACCCGGCGGCGAGCGCACGTTCGACCCGCTCACGAGCGCATGGCCGGGCGCCGCGGACGAATCACCGGCCGCCCGGCCATGGACCGAAGCGTCAACCTACGACCCGTTGTTCGACCGTGGCCCCGCTCCCGGCGGCTATCCGGGGCCTGGTGCCCACCCGAGCAACGCCGCGCCGACCCCGCCACCGCCCAAACCTCGGGTGTCCGTCAGCACACTGCGCCACGAGGAACGCCCGAACAACGGCCAGCCCGGTGCCCGGCCCACCAGCGCGCCCTCACCGGAGCCCCTGCCGGGTTACCAGCGGTCCAGCTACACCGACACGGCCCACCGGCCGGCGCCGCTGTACCGGGACGACAGCTACCCGCCGGATTTCGACTCCGCCGATCCGCTCGGCATCTCCGCCGGTGTGGCGAGCACCGCGATCGAGACGCCGCCACACTCGCCGATTTCGACAGTCTACCCAGCGCCGCCGCCGCTGCCCCTCCCCGTGGCTGATGAGCCGGTGTCCCCGTACTCGCCGCCGGTGGCGGCCGAGCAGTCGCCGGGAGCGTCCACGGCGCCGATCGCGCTACTGTCCAGCCAGGACCGGCCGTTCCTCGACAGCGACGGTTTTCCCGGCGGGGGGCGGGCCGAGAGCTCACCTCCCGACATCCAGCGGGTGCCGGCGCCATACCCGGACGACATGTATCCATCCGGACGGCAGGTATCCGGACAGCCACCAGCCCAGCACCGAGTACCCGGCACCAGCGCCTGGTATCCGTCCCGCTGGCCATGACACAGCGGCTGATACGCCCGCTCTGACGCCGTCCCCGAACGGCGCGCCCGGCAGACTCATGACCAGCGCGTTACTGCCGGCTCAGCCAGACAGCGCATCTCGGGGCTGGCGGAAACTGGTTTTCAAGGCATCCGGTGGAACGATCAACCCGGGGCCGTCCGCCGACGAGGTACGCCATCGGCGCCTGATCACGCACATCCGCACCCCCCTGTATGACTGCCACCGGATCGCGGTCATGTCGCTCAAGGGCGGTGTCGGCAAGACCACGACAACCGTGGCCCTCGGGTCGACGCTGGCGAGCCTGCGCGGGGACCGGGTGGTGGCGATCGACGCGAACCCGGACCGCGGCACGCTGGGCGCGAAAGTACCACGGACATGCACGAACACCGTACGTGATCTACTCGACAACGCCGGCTCGCTGGACCGTTATGTGGATGTCCGCAGATACCTGTCACAGGCCGACAGCCGCCTGGAGGTGCTCGCCTCCGCGAACGCGCCCGAGATCTCGCAGGCGTTCGCCGACACCGACTACCTTGCCGTCGACGGCATCCTGCAGCGGCACTACTCGATCCTGCTGACCGACTGTGGCACCGGGATCCTGCACAGCGCCATGCCCGCCGTCCTCCGGCTCGCCGACACGCTGGTGATCGTCAGCAGTTCCAGCGCGGATGGCGGCTCATCCGCCAGCGCCACGCTGGACTGGCTGGACGCGCACGGGTACGCGGCCCAGGTGCGAGCAGCGGTAACGGTTATCTCGACGTTCCCGACAAACGGGGAATCCGTGGACCTGAGCACTCTCGAACAGCATTTCACCGCCCGTACCCGGCGAGTCGTCCGGGTACCCTACGATCCGCATCTGGCAATTGGTGGACGCATCATGCTGGAAGGAATGCGAAAGGCGACCAGACAGGCATTCCTCGAAATCGCTGGCGCCGTCGCCGAACGGTTTGGGCAGACAGGTTCACGGCCTGTCCCGACGGTCCGGTCAGCGGGTGATCGCGGCGGTCACTGAACGGACACCGGGGCGTCGCAGCTGCCGGGCCACTGTGGTGCGGCCGTCCACGATCCGCCCGAACAGGCCGAACGTACCCGGCATGCAGGTCAGCAACGCGTGCAGTAACCCGGGATGGCGCGTGTAGACCGCCTGTACCTCGCGGCCGGCGTCCATCTCAGGGCCAAGCACCGCTTCGACGCGCCTGGGATAGTCCACGAGCGCGCAGGGGTCACCGAGGGCGGCTCGGGCCGCGGCCTCGCCGGCAAGGCGGCCCGAACGGAGCGCGAAGGAGATGCCTTCGCGCGTCCACGGGTCGAGCAGACCCGCCGCGTCGCCGGCAACCAGCACCCTGCCCCGGCGCAGCGGCGAACCAACGGCCCGCACCCGCGTCAGATGCCCGGAGTCGTGCAGCGGTGTCACCGCGTCCAGACCGAGACCGCGCACCAGATCGGTGTAGTAGGAACGAAGCGCGCCGCCGTGTGCCCGCGAACCGATCACACCGACCGTGAGCGCTTCCCCCTTCGGGAACAGCCAGGCGTATGAACCGGGGACCGGGCCCCAGTCGAGCAGCACCCGGCCGGCCCAGCGCCGCGCGGTCGGGGCGCTCACCGGGAACTCACCCTCCAGCCCCACGTCCACCTGGTCGCACCGGACGCCCACATAACCACCGGTCCGCCCGGACGCGCCGTCAGCTCCGACAACGACTCGGGCACGCAGGCCGGGCCCGCCCCGCACCGACACCTCGACGCAACCAGCCTGCCGCCGCTGGAACTCCTCGGCCGCACGGACCTCGCCG
>NZ_CAKJTR010000050.1:5295-8367 GCF_917627355.1 Protofrankia sp. Cj3
AGTCCGGTGACTTCACGCAGGCCGGTGACGTGGACACCCGTCCGCAGGCTCGCCCCGGCGGCACAGGCCGAGTCCGCCAGCGCCCGGTCGAACTCCGAACGCATCACCATGGACAGCATCGGCCGGCCCGGCCGCCGCCTGGTCCGTGCCAGCCGGCCGTTGAGAGTGACCGTGAGCTGGTCAATGCTCGCACGGACCAGGTTCGACAGATCGACACCGGCATGATCGGCCGACAGGCCGACCAAACCGCCGCCACAGGTCTTGTACCGGGGAAGCTCAGCCCGCTCAAGCAGACAGACGGTGGCGCCGGCCCTGGCCGCCGCACGGGCGGCGCTGGCTCCCGCCGGACCGGCACCGATCACTATCACGTCGAACATCTCGCCTGGAGTACCCGACCGATCAGGAATATCGACTGGCATATTAACGTAGCGTGAGAGTCCGGCCCACGACGCCGGCGCGCATCCGGCGTTGCGACGGATCCAGCGGGGTCCGGTCGGCAACCGCATGTTCCAACCGGACCCGCAGCTCGCTGGCTGGTTCCTCACAACTGTCCGCATCAGCGCCCGGGGCAAGGTCCCATACCGGCACGACCAGACCGTCGGCCCGGAACGATCCGACAAAACGGGACCCGTCACCAACCGTGAGACAACCTGCCGTGGCCAGCCGCGCGAGAGCATCCAACAGGGGCTCCTCCGCATAGGCCTGAACCCACCGCAGGTGTGCCCGTTCCCCCGGACGGCACCAGTAAGCCGCGTCAACCGAGGCCAAGCGGGCGGTCGGGACGACAGCCGCGTTTGCCCGCTCGAGTGCGGCAACAACTTCCGGAGCAGGGCCACTGCCGTCCTCCGACGCTGGGATCCACCAGGTGAACCCGGCGTGGACCGTAATGTCCAGCGGGGCTGGATCAAGGATGTCCAGCAGTGCCGGGCCGGGCTGGGTGTCATCCGCGCGGGCACCGCCCGCTGGCGCCCGCGGTGGGACGACCGGACCCGCGGGCTGCGCGGCGAGTGCCGCGAGCAGCGCCCGCGCGATGTCCGCGCCCGCGTCGTCGCTGGGCACGCCCGTCTGCATCGCCAGGAGAATCTCGCCGTTCTCCCGGACGATGGCGGGAACCGCCTGCGGCAGCATCGTGCCGAGCAGGATCGAGCGGTCGGCGTGTTCGGGATGGTCCGCGAGGTAACCGGCGGAGAGCTTGAGTGGAGCGGTCGCGCTGGGCACCAACTCACGCAGAGCCACCAGATCAGGCTCATCAGCCCGGCCGGCAAAAGGCCGCAGGACGGGCGCGGGCCGCCGCCGTACCCCGTGACATGCTTTGTAACGGCGCCCCGACCCACAGGGACACGGTGACCGCGGCCCGACAACGGGGAATTCTGCCTCACCGGCCCTGGAAACGCCCCGCGGTGTCCCGGGTACGGCCAGGTCAGCCTCGTTGGACACGCCAGGCCCGGACGAGCCGGATCCGGCGAAAGACGGCACGGGACGGCGGGCGGTCTGTCTGCGGGTGATCGGGTGCTCCTCGGCTTGACGGATCGGCTTCACAGATGCTGGCAGCGCCAGGCTAATACCTGCGGCCAGCGCGTCCCATCAACCCGTCCATGTCACCGTCCAGTTCGTACTGGATCTGCCACGCCGCGGCACGGGAGGGGACGCGGACCATCGCCCGCCCACCGGCAACGGGTCTGGCGGGCGGGCCGGAATCACCGGAACACGCATCATCGGCTCCTCGGTCACGGCGAGTCCAGGATCTCGTGCGGCCCCTGAAGCAGGCGAGCAGGCGAGAAAATCATGATCGAAAACCCTTCGGCCGCCAGGAAACCAGAGCCGGTTAGCCGTCACTCACCGGGGTAGGAGTTCGAACATGGAGATCAGATTTTCGCTGTCGCTCCCCCGGGACGAGATCTCCATTCCTGTTGTCCGCCGGATGTGCACGCAGTCGCTGAAGGTTCTCGGCGCGCACCAGGAGTGTGTGGACGATGTGGAACTCGCGCTCACCGAGGCATGCGCCAACGTGCTAAAACATGCCCAAGGGCTCGATTGGTACGAGGTCTCGGTCAACGTCGACAACCAGGTGGCCGCCATCGAAGTACTGGATAACGGCGGCGGCTTCGACGTCTTCCAGATAGACACTATGATTCTTGAGGCGTCCGCCAATGACGCGATCTGCGAAGACGGCCGTGGCATCTACGTCATGTACGCACTTATGGACAATGTCCAGTTCGATATTGTGGATGGCCCGCACCCCGGCATCCGGGTGCATCTGGAAAAACTACTGCAATGGGACGAGAGTTCGCCCGCCAGCCGGCTGGAACGCGCCCCCGCCCGCTGCGGCTCCTGAACGCACGGCCGCCCCTCGTCGCTACTGGAGACCCGGCGCCCGCAGCCTCGCGATCCACCCACCCGGACGCCGCTCCCTGATCGAATGACGACTTCCGAAACACGCCGTAAGCTGCCCGCATGAGCAGCGGCCAGCGCGGAACAGCCGGCGGAGCGTCACCGGTGACGCGAAGAATTGGTGTGGTGACCTTTCCGGGCTCCCTGGATGACCGGGACGCCGCGCACGCCATCCAGCTCGGCGGTGGCGAGGCTGTTGCGCTCTGGCATGGTGACACCGAGCTGAGCGGGGTGGACGCGGTGGTGCTGCCCGGCGGATTCTCCTATGGCGACTATCTTCGCGCCGGGGCGATTGCTCGTTTTTCCCCCATGGTCGGCGCGGTCGTGGACGCGGCCCGCGACGGGCTGCCCGTCCTCGGTATCTGCAACGGATTTCAGGTGCTGTGTGAGGCCGGGCTGCTGCCCGGGGCGCTCTCCCGCAACGTCGGCCTGCATTTCGTCTGCCGGGACCAGCGGCTGCGGATGGAAAACACGTCGACCGCGTGGACCTCGGAATACACGCCCGGCGCCGATGTGATCATCCCCGTAAAACACGGTGAGGGCCGCTATATCGTGCGCCCGGCAACACTCGCCCAGCTCGAGTATGACGGCCTGGTTGTTGCCCGCTACCTCGGCGGGAACCCGAACGGATCGGTCGCCGACATAGCCGGCGTCTGCAATGCCGGCGGCACGGTTGTCGGG
>NZ_CAKJTR010000050.1:8897-10014 GCF_917627355.1 Protofrankia sp. Cj3
CCCGATTCCCTCACCACGCATGCGCGCTCAGCGACGGATCGCCAACCGGTACCTCTCTCGCTGCCGATTGTCATCAGCGAAGAAGTACTCCAGCAGGTCGTGCAGGTAGCCCGGGTCGGGCACACGTCTCGACGGCGGTATGTACTGTTTCACCCGAAAGGATCCACAGCCGAGGTTGTACATCGTGTACAGACCCAGTTTCAACCGGTCGAGTTCGGCGAGGATGTGGTCGGGCAGCGGATTTTCCTCATCCTCTTCAGAGGCCGTCTCGACGACCAGGCTCGGACAGTGCGCCCAGCGTCCATGAGCCGCGGCTTCGTAGAGTGACTCCAGCCGATTGGCGTCGACCGCCCGCTTGATTTCAAAAGACGAAATCGTGAGGACAACGTCGGGCAGCAGATACGAACTCCAGACCTCGACCGCCGCGACGTCCGGCCGGGACCACTGGCCGCTGGCCCGCGCCCGCCTACGCGCGGTAGCTGTCTCTCGGATGTGGCTGAACGTAAGTCCCGCTGTGTCGATCTCACTCTGGTACCAGTCGACGAACGGCCGGTACAGTTCGGATTCCCGGCGTACCAGCTGGCCGGGGCCGGTGGCGGCGGATCCCGCGTCGTCGATGTGCGTTTCGAGCAGCTCATCGCCGGCTGGCTGGGACACATCGTCAGCGCGGGCGACCGTGCCCCCGCGGCCCCGCCCGATCCGGACGAGACCGGCGGTCTTCAGCTCGTCCAGAGCCAGTCGATAACGGTCGTTCGTGATCCTTACAGCGCTGCGCAACCGCAGGCCGCCAACGGGAGTGCCGTCAGGCGGCAGCTGGTCGAAAACAACGAGCGCGTCACGGGAAACGTTCGGCTGGGTCCGCTCGATCGGTGCCCGGCGGATCCGCCGCCCCTCCACAATCGCCATACCCGCGAGAACGAGCTCCGCCACCGCGTCATCGAACTGCGCGTCCGCCATACGGAGCCGCTTCCGCAACGTTCCGCAGTTCAACGGTGCCGGCCCGATTTCCGGATACAGTTCCGCCGCCGTTCTGGAAAGTGCCATCATCCCCTCGCCATCGTCCCCTCGCTGTCAGCTCCTCGCTGTCAGCCCGGCACAGTGCGAGCGCGTGTGAGAT
>NZ_CAKJTR010000050.1:10431-19134 GCF_917627355.1 Protofrankia sp. Cj3
GAGAACGCCCACGGGCGCCTGAGGACTGGACGCCTGGTTCACGCTGCCCTGTCACCAGGCGCTACTACTCCGCTATGACAGAAATATCTGATGCGGCACCACGGCGGAAGTCATTTCTGACATACTCACAACAGCCGCGACGATGTTTGAAACGCATTCGGCTGGAACGCTCACGAGATGGCGCGAGTTACGGCAGACAGCTGTCAGGGACCGCAGCCCCGAAGAGCGCGGGCAGCGTGGCCGAGTGGGCCCTCTGGAGGTCGTCGAGGCTGATAGCGAAGGCGTCCTGAACGTCGAGAGTGTCGCCGTCCACCACGCCGATGCGCCGGCATGGCAGCCCGCGGGCAGCGCACATGTCGGTGAACCGCAGCTCCTCCGATCGGGGGACGGCCACCACGGCTCGGCCAGCCGACTCGCTGAACAGCTCGGTGAACACGTCCGCGGCCCGGGGGAAGACGATGCGGGCACCACGCCCCCCGCGCAGGCACGACTCGACCAGAGCGGACGCCAGACCACCGTCGGACAGGTCGTGCGCCGCGGTCAGCATTCCGTCACGCGAACCCGCAACCAGGATCTCAGCCAGCAGCTTCTCCACGGCGAGATCGACCGCGGGCGGCTGCCCACCCAGGTGACGGTGCGACACCCACGCCCACTCGGACCCGCCGAACTCTGGATGGGTCTCCCCAAGCAGCAGCAGTGAGTCGCCCTCGTCGGTGAAACCGATCGCGACACGCCTGGCCACGTCGTCAAAAAGGCCGAGGACGCCGACCACCGGAGTGGGATTGATGGGCATCGAGCCGGTCTGGTTGTAGAAGGAGACGTTGCCGCCGGTCACCGGCAGGCCAAGGTGGCGGCAGGCCTCCGCGAGCCCCCGGGTCGCCTCGGCGAACTGCCACATGACCTCCGGGTCCTCGGGCGAACCGAAGTTCAGGCAGTTCGTGACCGCGATCGGCACGGCACCGGTGGCGGCCACGTTGCGGCATGCCTCAGCCAGGGCAAGCTGCGCGCCCGTGAACGGGTCGAGCCGGGCATACCGACCGTTACCATCTGTCGCCAGAGCGATACCAAGACCGGTCTCCTCCGAGAGCCTGACAACCCCGGCATCCTCGGGCTGCGCGAGCACGGTATTGGCCTGCACATAGCGGTCGTACTGATCGGTCACCCAGGTCTTTGAACACAGATTCGGTGAAGCAATCATAGCCAACAGAGTTGAGCGCAGGTCGTCTCCGCTGATCGGACGCGGCAGCACCGCCGGGTCGTCGGCCCGCAGCGCGTCCAGATCCGCCGGCCTGCGGATCGGCCGATTGTACACAGGCCCGTCGTCGGCAAGCGAACCGGGTGGCACGTCGACGACAACCTCGCCATGCCACTGGATGACAAGACGACCGCTGTCAGTAACACTTCCGATCCGAGTGGCAAGGACGCCCCAGCGTTCGGTGACCGTGAGCACCTCTGCCAGCGAGTCCGGAGCGACGATCGCGAGCATCCGCTCCTGGGACTCGCTCGCCAGGATCTCGTGCGGCGCCATCGACGCCTCCCGCAACGGGACGAGGTCGAGATCGACCGCCATGCCGCCGGGACCACCGGCGGCGAGCCCGGCCGCGGTTGTCTCGGTCAGCGCGCAGGTCAGCCCCGCGCCGCCGAGATCCTGGATAGCCACGACCAGCCCGCGGTCGAACAGCTCCAGACAGGACTCAATGAGGATTTTCTCGGTGAACGGGTCGCCGACCTGCACCGACGGCCGGCGGGCCGGTCCGCCGCCCTCGTCAAAGGTCGCCGAGGCCAGGACCGACACCCCCCCGATACCGTCCCGGCCGGTCTTCGCGCCGAGCAGGACGACCGCGTTGCCAACCCCGGCTGCCGCCGAAGTCTGTATCCGCCCGACCGGCATCACCCCCACGCACAAGGCGTTGACCAGCGGGTTCCCCAGATAGGACGGATCGAAGACGACCTCCCCGCCGATCGTCGGCAGGCCCAGGCAGTTGCCGTAGCCACCAATACCCGCGACCACCCCGGGCAGCACCCGCGCTGTGTCGGGCGCGTCCGCGTCGCCGAACCGCAGCGAGTCAAGGACGGCGACAGGCCGGGCGCCCATCGTCAGAATGTCGCGGACGATCCCACCGACGCCGGTGGCCGCGCCCTGGTACGGCTCCACGAAGCTCGGATGGTTGTGTGATTCGATCTTGAAGGTGACGGCAAGGCCCTCACCAACAGCGACCACCCCGGCGTTCTCGCCCATACCGACGAGCATGCGGTCACCGGCGGGTATGTCACGAAAGCGCCGCAGGTGCACTTTGGACGATTTATACGAACAGTGCTCGCTCCACATCACCGCGTACATGGCAAGCTCGGCATCGGACGGCGGTCGACCCAGCGCGGAAACGATCCGGGTGTACTCCTCATCGGTGAGGCCAAGGGCCTGGCTCGTGGATACCGTGGTTGGTACGCCGGTCACGTCGTCCATCCTCCCGGAGGTTCCGGCCGCGACAACCCGATCTCGGCCACCCAGCCTCGGTGGTTCCACCGTGACAACAACGACAAAAATGACACGGACACCCAGGCTGTCATCAGGAGTGGCCGTAGGGCTCTGGACCGGCGCCGTCGCCGGTTACCGCACCAGCGCCATCGTCTTGCACCGAACCGGGCGAGTGTGCCGACACACCGATGAGTTCCAGGTCGGATGATTCCAGGTCGCCCGGATCATCGTCATACACAACCGCCTCGGGATGCGCCGAGGGAGCGACCAGCGCCTCCGAGTGCGCCCCACAGCCATGATCAAGGGCGGTCACCCGACCGTCATCCGGGGCCATCTCGTTGGCGCACACCCCGAACACGCGGCCGAGAATACCGGCCAGACGAACGTGAAAACCGCATGTCTGACAGGCCGCGGGAGCGACCCGCGCGATAGACGCCTCCGGGCCGGACTCGCCTGCGTACCAACGAGCAAGCGCATCGTCACGCCCCAGCACGGACAACAACCGCGGACGGCCGAGCCCGATCTCATACCAGGCGTCGGTGTCGACGAACTCCTCAACATCACCGAGACGCAGGGTGAGCCGCGGGTCGTCCACGGCGGTCGGCAGCAGATCCCCGACCCCGACATCGCCCGGTCGCAGCCGCTGCGACCACGGCACCCACTGCGGAGCGGTCAGGGCGCCGTCGCCGGGCAACAGCACAACATCATCCACAGTGACTTTCCGCATCCGCGACGCGCGGCTCACGACCACCGTCCACACCCAACCGGGATAGGCTCGGGCCGTACACGCAAAGCGATGCAGGACGAGACGCTCGCCCTCCGCCTCGACGCCGAGGTGCTCGCCAACACAGCTCGGATCATCAGCCTCGGTGACCGCGGCGGCGCGGGCTTCCTCCACAGCCGTGGCGCACGCGGCGTCCAGCGCGGGCGGTTTGGGCCCCTTGGCCGCCCGCGGGGCCTTCGGTGTTTTCGGTGTTTTCGAGGTTTTCGAGGTTTTCGAGGCGGGGGGCCGGGCCACTCGCCCAGCCAGCTCCGGGGGCTCCGGCTCAGCGGGCGCCGACACGCCCCGGCTCGTCCGTGGCAGCGACCCGGATGCCTGGGGATCAGCCCGGCTCCCATCCGCGGCAGATGGCTTCGAGGTCGGTGTTCCCGGGCTGGACGATCCCGGATCGGACGATGTCGACGCTACCGTTGGTGTCGCTATCGCTGAGCCACGCTGCACATCCTGAGCCTCCACGTACGTATTGTCGCCTACAGGTTCCGGAAGTGTGCCGCGTGGTCGCGGTGGTCCTCCTGGGGAGAGGGGACACTCTGGATGGTGAACGTGGGCAGTGCTGTCACCAGCGGGATTCGAAGGCTGCGTGCGTCCGGCCGCAGCGGCGGCGCCGAGCAGTCGGGGCTCGCGGCCCTCACCGAGCTTTCCGTCGTCAACGCGGCGGGGGACGCGCTGGTGACGGTGGCGCTGGCCGGCTCCCTCTTCTTCGCCGTGCCGACGGGCGAGGCCCGGTCGAAGGTCGCCATGTACCTACTGATCACCATGGTGCCGTTCACCCTGCTGGCGCCGGTGATCGGCCCAGTGCTGGACCGGTTCGCCCACGGCCGCCGCACCGCGCTGGCCGCGATCTGCCTGGCCCGCGGCATGCTGGCCTGGCAGCTCGCCGGTTCCCTCGAGCACGGGGTGGCCGTCTACCCCCTCGCGCTCGGCCTGCTCATGCTCTCCCGTGGGTTCGGGGTGGCCCGCAGCGCGGTGATCCCCCGCGTCATGCCCCCGGAGCTGACCCTCGTGAAAATCAACTCCCGGGTCTCCCTGGTGAACATCGCGGCTGGCTCGGCGGTAGCGCCGCTTGGCCTCACCATCGCCAAGATTCCCCATGTCGGTTACCCATGGGTGCTGCGGGTCTGTGCGATCGTCTACATGACCGGCGTCCTGCTGGCATTCAATCTGCCCAAACACGTCGACTCCGCCGCCGGTGAGAAACGCGCCTTTGTGCTGGGAGCAATCGTCAGCCACCGGAACATGGCCAGCCGCCTGCTGCGCGCCATGGGCGGCCTGCCGGTCGCGCTCCGCGCTTCTCTGGTGCTGCGCGGCCTGGTCGGATTCCTCACCTTCTACCTGGCGTTTCTGCTGCGGACGAGCGGTGGCACCAATCTCTGGCTCGGTGCGCTGGCGATCTGCGCGGGGGTGGGCAGCGGCCTGGGCGTGTTCATCGGCGGGCGGCTGGGCCGCCGGCGGCCCGAGGCACTGCTGATGCTGTCGCTGCTGATGGCATCAGGTGGTTGTCTCGGCGCCGCGATCAACTACACAAGGCTCACCTCGCTGCTGGCGGCCTTGCTGGCAAGCATGGCGGGTTCAATGGGAAAGCTCGGCCTCGACGCGATCATCCAACGTGACATCGCCGAGGACACCCGCAACTCCGCGTTCGCCCGCTCGGAAACCGCGATTGCGCTCGCGTGGGTCGCCGGCGCCGCGGTCGGCCTGATCGAGATGCCGGGGACGCTCGGCTTCGCGGCAGCCTCCGCGGTGGTCCTGCTCACAATGTTCGTGGAGACCCGGGCCCTGTACCGGGCACGGGCCGCGAGCCGCGCCCGTCGGGGACGCTCGGAAAATCCGGGGTGGGCCGGGCCAGCCGCGGGCGCAACCCTCGCGGCCGGGCACCCGGCGATCATCCAGGACACCGCGGTGCTACCAGACGCGGCGACGCTGCCGGACACCGCGGTCCGGTCCTAGGGTGTGCTTCGGGTGTGCTTCGGAAAGCCGTCCGTCCGGCTCGCCACGCCCCAGGCGGCCCCCTGATCGAACGACGGCTTCCAGAACACGCCGTAACGGATCCCGGTGATGCGCCCGAGCCCGGCCTACCCGCGAGCGACCGCGGGACAGGCTGCCCGGACCGCCGATGGAATAGCCCCATCAGCTGAGACCGACAACCCACTCGCCAGATCGCGATCCGAGCGGCATCCGACCCGTGCTGAACGATAACCTCCGACCGTGTCCGTATCTCGGCTACTTCCCCGCATCCGATGGCAACGCCTGATCGTGCTGCCTGTCCTCGGCGCGCTCGTCGGAGTGCTCACTGGCTGCGACCGGCCAACGCCGCTGGTGAGCATGCAGGCTGGTCGAAACTTCGTACAGGCGCACGCCGCCCAGTACGAGCGCGACGGCAGGGTGATCAAGGATGCCGGCTACCAGCTCCCGGTGCTGCACGCCGCTCCCGGGGAGACGATCAACATCGACGTTCCGAAGTCGGTTGCCAGCCATGGATATTTCCTGGCGTCCAACGACGCCCGGATTTCCAACACCATAACCGATCCGCACTACCGCCTGACCGTGCCGGAAGGACAGGGCGAGGCCTCCCTGACCATCTTCCAGGCGCCAAGCGGTAGCTCCAGCCAAGCGTCCGGAAGCTGGCCGTTCCGTCTTGTCATCCACCCATAGGTTCATGATCGACAACTTCATGGTCGAGACGCGCTCAGGACCCGTCCCCGCATCGGGGTCCGTATGAACCGAATCCTGCTGGTCACCGCGGTCAGCCCGGAGGCTGACGCGGTCTGCGCCGGAATGATGGGGATGTGGCAGCCGCGGGCCACGGTTGCCGGCGCCGCGTCGTCCCGCGGCGGCTCGGTGCCGTCATGGGACCGCCAGCTCCTGACCGCGGTACGGCTCGGCCCCTACCTGGGACGCCGGTCTGGTTCGGTGACCGTCCTGGCTGCCGGAGTGGCCGGTCCGGCCGCGGCGGCGGGTACCGCGACCGCGCTGGCGATCGCCCGTGCTTCGGGTGACCCGTTCGACCTGGTCATCTCCCTCGGTATCGCGGGCGGTTTCGCCGGCCGCGCCGATATCGGCGACCTGGTCGTCGCGGACGCGCTGGTCGCCGCGGATCTCGGTGCCGAGGCGGGCGCCGACGGCCCGCTGGACAAACCCGCATCGCAGCCGCCGCCCACCGGATCAGCATCCAGCGCGAACAGCGGAGCCGACGGGTTCCTGAGCCTGGAGCAGCTCGGCCTCGGGCCGTCCAGGCTGATTCCCCGTGAGAGCGTCGTCGAGCGGCTCGTCACCCTGCTCGCGGTCACCGGACGGACAATCAGGACCGGACCCGTACTCAGCGTCTCCACGGTCACCGGGACCGAGCGGCGGGCCGCGGCGCTGGCGCTGCGGTTCGGCCCGGCCGCCGAGGCAATGGAAGGCTACGCGGTCGGTGTCGCCGCGGCGGCGTTCGACACACCTTTCGCCGAGGTCCGCGCGGTCAGCAACGCGGTCGGTCATCGTGACCGGTCGAGTTGGGACGTGCCGGAGGCACTCGCCGGGCTCAGCGCGGCCGCCGCCAGTCTGGCCGCCGGCATCGACACGCTTGCCAGCGTCCTGCCCGCCGCTGACGGCAGTGCCTGCGGCGCCGGGCCGGCCAAACCGGCTCCCGGGGCCGGCACACGGTGACATCGCGGTCAGCACTGCCATCGCCGTTGTCCGTGGCAATCTCGCCGTGCCCAAACGACACGTTCGCCTTCCACGCTCTGGCGCACGGGCTCGTTGCGGGCGTACCGCCGGTCACCGTGACCTTCGCGGACATCGACGTGCTGAACTCCCGCGCCGTTGCCGGCCTCGACGACCTGGTGAAGGTCTCCTACGCGGCTCTGCCCTGGCTGCTGGGCTCCTACCAGCTGCTGTCCGCGGGCAGCGCCCTGGGACGCGGATGTGGACCACTCGTGGTCACCGCCGGCCGGGACGACCTGTCCGGCGCGCGTATCGCGATACCCGGGATGCGCACGACCGCCTATCTGTTGTTCCGCCTGTGGGCAGCGGGACGCGGCGTCGGCGGCATCGACGTCCTGCCCTTCGAAAAAATCATGCCAGCGGTGCGCGACGGGCGGTACGACGCCGGCCTGGTCATTCACGAATCGCGGTTCACCTACCCGTCCTACGGGCTCACCGCTGTGGCGGACCTGGGCGACTGGTGGGAGTCCGAAACCGGCCTGCCCATCCCGCTGGGAGCCGTCCTCGGCCGGCGTGCGCTGGACGGCAGCGCGCTCTCAGCCGCGGTGCGGGCAAGCGTCGCGGCGGCTTTCACCGACCCTCGGGCATCGCGGACCTATGTGCTGAACAACGCGCAGGAAATGGACACCGAGGTCGTGAACGCCCATATCGAACTGTATGTTAATAATTACACCCTGTCACTCGATGACGAAGGCTACACGGCGATCGAGACGCTGCTGGGACGAGCGGCCACCGCCGGGCTCGTCCCGCCGATGCCAGCTCTGCCACGCTGACCGCGGCGCCGGCCGATTCGACCAGCGCCGGACCGAAGATCCGCAACAGGCTCAAGCGCCGAGACGAGCGCTCAAGCCTCCAGCTCATCGGCGACCGCATGGACGACCTTGGCCACTGTCTGGGCTGTCCGGCGATCCGGATAGCGCCCCCGGCGCAATGAGTTCTGCACCTCGTCCAACAGCTTGATCATATCCTCGACCATGCTGTGAAGCTCGTCCGGGCTGCGCCGAGCCGCATGTGCCGCGGCTTTCGCCACCGACGGCGGAGCCGCGAGTACCCGCACCGACAGCGCCTGATCGCCCTTTCGGCCCGCGGCAACGCCGAACTCGACCCTGTCGCCGGGCTTGAGCTTCTCCACCCCTGGCGGTAGCGCGCCCTTATGGACGAACACATCACCGCCGTCATCACGGCTGAGAAAGCCGAAGCCCTTGTCGACGTCGAACCACTTGACTCTGCCGGTGGGCACGGGCGACCTCGTTCTGCGTGGCGAAGGGAGACTGTTCAGTCAGATGTCGAGGTCTCCAAGGCTATCCGGGGACACGGCCGTGAGCGGTCATCCGCGCCTATTCGTACCCGATCACGGCCAACCGGCGGGCAACGACGACCCGGCCACCGGCTTCTCGTGCCGGCGTGGGCAGCAGGAATCACCCGGCGATCCGTAGGCTGGCCGGTGTGGCTTACCAACAACCCCACCGGTCTGATCGGCCGACGGCGCCACGACCATCCGTGGCCGTATCGCGCACGCTCCCCGGGAACACGCGCGGACGAACGGTGGACATGCTCGTCCGGATCGGGACCAGCCTCTTCGCGGTCGGCCTCGTCGCCACCGCGATCATCATCATCCCTTTCTTCTTCGGTGTCACCGAGCGGCCCACCTGGTTGAACGTGCTGGCGGCGGGCGGATTGACGATCGGCCTCGGGGTCGCGCTCGTCGCGATCGTGGCCGCTGTGCTCTCCCCCGCGCCGG
>NZ_CAKJTR010000050.1:19522-20495 GCF_917627355.1 Protofrankia sp. Cj3
CCCGAGGAGACAACAGCGGCTGGCCCCGCCCCAGCGGGAACTTCCTGATGTCAAGGGCGGGGTAGCAGCTCATTCATCGAGCCGGACCGGAAACCGCGGGGATCGATCTCCACCCGCTCGAAACCCTCGATTACCGTCAGCAGCTCCGGCCGCGCCGCCAGCGCCCGCACATGGGTGGCGTCCACCTCGACCATCGCCACCTCGCCAAGATCACGAACCCGTAGATTGCGCACGCCCAAGCCGGCGGTGTCCAGCGCCGCCCGCAACGCCGCCTCCGCCAGCTCAACGCGGGCGAGACGCCCCGGTGACACGGTGACGCCGTAGGCGATCCGGCTTGCCAGGCACGCGGCGGCCGGTTTGTCCCAGGTCGGCAGCCCCCACAACCGGGATGCCGCACGGATCTGGGCCTTGCTCAGACCGACGTCCAACAACGGGGTGCGTGCTCCCCGCGCGGCCGCCGCGCCGATACCCGGCCGGAACCCGGCCACCGCGTCGTCAGCATTCGTGCCGGTCACCACATGCGCAAGCCCGAGGGAAGCCGCGAGTGGGCGCAACGTCTCGGTGAGCTCCGCCTTGCAGAAGTAACACCTGTCCGGCCCGTTGGCCCGGTAACCGTCGCGGCCCATCTCGTTGGTGGCCGGCGTGAGATGGCGGACCCCGAGATCCGCCGCGAAATCGGCCGCCGCCCGCAGCTCCGCCCGCGGCAGGGAGGCAGAGACCGCGGTGGCGGCTGCCACGCGGTCGGGACCGAGCGCCCGAACCGCGGCGGCGAGCAGAAACGCCGAGTCCGCACCGCCGGAGAAGGCAACCAGTACGGAGCCGAGCTCAGCGAACCTCGCGGCCAGGTCATCGAGGTGGCCGGCCAGGAGACGGCCGTCCGCTGTCGACACCTCCGACGACACGGATCTCCCTGCTACGGATGCCGACACAGGTCCGAGGGTAGTGACCCACCCACACCGGACGCATGCCCGGT
>NZ_CAKJTR010000050.1:20949-32341 GCF_917627355.1 Protofrankia sp. Cj3
GACGAGCGACGATAGGCTCGTGCGCCATGGCCAGAGTCGTAGTGGACGTGATGCTGAAGCCGGAGATCCTCGACCCGCAGGGGCAGGCGGTGCTCACCGCGTTGCCGCGGCTGGGTGTGACCGGCATCGTCTCGGTACGCCAGGGCAAGCGGTTCGAACTGGAGGTGGACGGCGCGGCGGATGCCGATGCCCTCGCCCGGATCGAGCGGCTCGCCTCGTCGGTACTGGCCAACCCCGTGATCGAAGACTACGTCGTCCGGGTTGAACCTGTGCCTGCGCAATCCCGCTAAGTGGTCGCCGCCGGAAGTTCGTCCAGGGTCTGCCGGCGGCGACCGCTTAGGTTGCTGTCCAGCCGTCAGGAGCAGGGGCAGGCGGCAGCCTGCTCATATTCCCGTCGTTCCCGTCCTGTTCTCCGAACAGATCAACGGGCTGGTGACGCTCAGCTGGCGCGCTATCCGGGGGGAGCCATCGGGTCAGCCGGTGAGACGAACGCGACCCGGCGTCCACACGAGTCGCATACAGCCACTCTGGCATCGGGTTCGTCGTCCGAGGGCACAAGGTGCGCCAACGGGACGATCCCCCCGCACCACGGGCAGGTGAGCCACGGCCCGTCCGCGCCGCATCCCGACGGCTCGACATCAAGTGATTCCACGCTCATCACGGTGCCACCGCGCGCTCAGCGTCGAGGGCTCCAAAGGCCTTCCGGTGACCACAGCCGCCGATTCGCGGGACGCAGGCCCCGAGCGCATGGGCACAATGCCGAAAAACCTCGGTAACAATGCCGAATCAGCTGGCCAGCAAAGAAGCAACGATAAAAAACAACCGGGCTGGCTGTCTTGTGCGCCGCCAACAACCGGCTGCGGAATCAGTGGCAGGGCCCGGGAGGCATGCTGTGATCTTTGTCGCGCCAGTGAGCACCCGTACCACCGGGCACCGGTGAGAAACCCGGCACGCCCAGGCCCCGGCTCACGACGGGGACAGCTGACAGGATGGGCGGATGGGCGCGGACGAGGTACCTTCAGTCACTATTGATCAGATTCCGGTCAACCTGTCGCCAACCGCCGAAATCCTGCTCCTGGACGTCCGAGAGACCGCGGAGTGGGACGCCGGACATATCTCCGGCGCGCTGCACATCCCCATGGGTGAGCTGCTCAAACGCCTCGACGAGGTGCCGCGTGAACGGGATGTGGTGGTTGTCTGCCGGTCGGGGCAACGCTCGGCCGTGGTCACGGCTCACCTGCACCGGGGCGGCTGGCGGGCCCGCAACCTCCACGGCGGGATGATCGCCTGGAATGCGGCGGGGCGCCCGATGGCGACCAACGCACCCGCACCGCATCCGCCAGCGGTGATCTGACCGGTGGTGTGGCCGGCCGCCGATGATGGTCGCCACGTCAAGGAGGCGGTCCTCGCTGTGGACAGGTCCGCCGTATCCGCGATGCGCGGACCCGCGGCGGTGGATACCGCGCGATCAGCGCACGCGTGACGAGAGAATAGGCGTCATGAACCACGACGGTCCCGCCGTTTCGGCTGCCGGCCCGCGGCCGTCCAGCGGCCGAAACCGAGATCTCCGCCGGACGCGAGAACCCCGCCCTCGCGGAGCCCCCGGCAGCGTGAGGGCGCTGCTCGCGCTCTGCCTCGGACTCGTCTTCGTCGCGTCCGCCTGCGGCTCGGCCGGCGACGCCTCAGCCGCAAACGCCGGAGCGGTCGGTGGCGCCGGCCAGGGCGGGCAGGCCGCCGCTGGAAGCGCCCTCGCGACGTTACGGTCGATGCCGGTCCACGCCGCGACGAACTCGCCGCCGTACCGACGGGACAAGTTTGGTGATCCCTGGCAGGACGTCGACGGCAATGGTTGTGACACCCGGAACGACATCCTGCGCCGGGACCTGACGCTGGTGACCGTCAGGCAGGGGGACCCGTGTATCGTCCTGACCGGCGAACTAAAAGATCCATATACCAGCCGGACCGTCCGTTTCAACAGGGCACGGGACGCCGCGGCTGTCCAGATCGACCATGTCATCGCGTTGGCGGACTCCTGGCGTACCGGGGCCGCCTCCTGGCCATCGGACAAACTGGTCGCCTTCGCGAACGATCCGGAGAACCTGCTCGCGGTCGACGGCCCGACGAACCAGGACAAAAGCGACGACGACGCCGCCCAGTGGCTGCCGCCGAACCAGGCGTACCGGTGCCAGTATGTGGCCCGTCAGATCGGCGTGAAAGCCCGCTACGGGCTTTGGCTGGAGCCAAGCGAACGGGACGCCATGGCCAAAACGCTGGCCAAGTGCCCAGGTCAACCAGTACTCGGCGGCAACCGCAGGAATTGACCGATCATTTGACAGAAGCGGTCACGAGCGTACCTGCGAGCGGCACACAGGCACAGCCCCATACTCGGGGTCAGCCAACAGGCATACACCGACGACGGAAAACTCAAACAACACCATGCCAGCACATCTGAGACGGGGCTGCGAGCAACCGGCAAGAAAGACGTAGATCAAGGAGTGGTGTCCAGGTGGATGGATCGCGAAACCGCGGAGGGAGGCACGCTGATGCTGGGTGGCGACCTTCCAGATCATCGACCACCATCGATCAGGTACGCCCCAACACCGACGCCCCAGGCATCAGGAGGTCAGGGAAGCGCCAGCGGAAGGACACCACCGGTGAAGCCGCTCGAAGAGCGGCAAGCACCAAGAACCAGAACGTGGGCGAGGGGGGAGTTGAACCCCCACGTCCGTTAGGACACACGGACCTGAACCGTGCGCGTCTGCCATTCCGCCACTCGCCCGAGTGCGACTATCACGCTATCACGCGCTCCAGGCCGCCCGAGCCGTGGGCCGGGCGGAGATGGAAGCATACGATCTCAGGGCTGGGAGAAGGCCTAGAGGAGGGGAGGTCGAGATGGGCGTGCTACAACGCTTCGAGCGCCGCCTGGGCGGCCTCGTCGAGGGGGCGTTCGCCAAGGTCTTCAAGGGCGGCGTCGAACCGGTCGAGATCGCCAGCGCGCTGGCCCGGGAGACCGACGACCGGCGTGCGGCCAGTTCCAACCGGGTACTCGTCCCCAACGAGTTCGCGGTCGAGCTCGCCGTCGGGGATTTCACCCGGCTCGCTCCCTACACCCAAGCGCTCTGCGACGAGCTGGCCGAGATGGTCCGCGAACACGCAGCCGAGCAGCACTACACGTTTGTCGGTCCCGTCGGCGTGCGCCTTGCCGAGGCCGATGATCTCGATGTCGGGGTGTTCCGCATCCGCAGCAGTGTCGCGGCGGCCGACCCCGGCGCCGTGACCGGTCGACGCGGGCCGGCACGCCCGCGATCGAACGCCCCGGGAGCACCACGCCTGCTGATCTCCGTCAAGCCCGGCCCGACCGGGAGGGCAGGTGGAGACGAGCGCGAATATCCATTGGACAGCGAGACCACGGTCATAGGTCGCAGCGTAGAATGTGATATACGTCTCAATGACACAGGTGTTTCTCGCCGGCACGGCGAGGTCAGGCGGATGCAGGATGGCCAGTTCGTCTACATCGACCACGGCTCCACCAACGGCAGCATCGTCAATGGCCGAGCCGCCAGCCAGGTACGGCTTGTCGACGGCGACCAGATCGAGCTGGGCGCGACGATCCTCGCCTTCCGCCGGGAGGACCCGCGAGACGCTGGCGCGAACCGGGCCGCGCGGCGTGCTCCAGCCGGCCCCGCGGGAGCGGCTGGAGCACCGGTCCCATACCCCGCCGCCACCATGCCGCCAGCCACCGCGCCAGCCGACACACGCGGCCGGCCGCCGGACCCCTACCGCGGCGCTCCTGGTGGATACCCGCCCCCACCGGCCGACCCCTATCGTGGGGGCCCATACCATGACGAGCCGAGGCGGGAAGACCCCTACCGGGGCAGCCCATACTATGACGAGCCGAGGCGGGAAGACCCCCGCCGGGGCGGTCAGTCAACCGGCTACCCACCACCGACGGATGCTTACCGGGGCGGTAGGCGGCCCGAAACCGGCCAGCCCACGGGGGGACGGCAGACTGCCCCGTATGAGGATCCGTATGGTGATCATCCTCGCTACAACGACCCTTACGCCGGGAGGGAGGGTCAGTACCGCGGTGGCGCAGACCCTCGTGACCAGCGTGCCGTCCGCATGCCCGGTCCGCCTCCGGAGCCGCGGGACGGGTATGGCCCAACCGTGGCTGGCTATGGAGCACCCGTTGATCATCGTCCGCCAAATGATCGTGGCTTTCCCTCGAGTCACGGCGACCCTCGGCGCGGCGTCCGGCCGGCTGGTCCCGACGACGGCGTCGATATGCATGAGCAGGAGACCTACCGTCCAGATCAGCCACACCCCGACGCACGCCGGAACCCACCGGAACGTGGGCGTCCGGCCGGCCCGGCCGCGCCGCCTGAGCCCGATCGCGGCTGGTAGGCCGTTGTGAACGGGTCCGGACCGAGCAGCCTGGTACTGCTTGTCGTTAAAATCAGTTTTCTGGCGCTATTGTGGGCATTTGTCCTGGCTGCCGTCCGTGCGGTCCGGCTGGACGTGTTCGGGCCGACCAAACGCCACCAGCAGCACCTCCAGGCGGCAGCACGCGCGCCCCGCCCGACACCGGCACCGACACCGGCACGCCAAGCCCCACCAGCACCATCGCAGAACAAGCCTCCCAGCCGACGTTCGCGAGCACCGAGCAAGCTTGTCGTTACGAAGGGTCAACTTGCAGGGACAACGCTTCCACTCGGGCCCATGCCTGTCACCATCGGACGGGCGCAGGACTCGACTCTGGTTCTGGAGGACGACTTCGCATCCGCGAGACATGCAAGACTCGTCCCCCACGACGGCCAGTGGTTCGTCGAAGATCTGGGCTCAACCAATGGCACATACCTCGACCGCACGAAGGTGACCAGTCCCATGCCGGTACCTCTCGGCGCGCCGGTCAGGATCGGGAAGACCGTCCTGGAGCTCCACCGGTGAGCCTTAGGCTTCACTACGCCGTTCGCTCGGACGTCGGCCATGTCCGAGAAGGCAACGAGGATTCCGCCTATGCGGGCGCACGCCTGGTAGCCGTCGCGGACGGCATGGGCGGGCACGCGGCCGGCGAAGTGGCCTCCTCTACCGTGATCTCCCAGCTGGCCGGGCTGGATGAGGATGCCAGCGCCAGCGACATTCTGGATGCGCTGGCGGACTCGGTGGACCAGGCCAATGCCGCGCTGCGCGCGATGTCCAGCGAGGACGGATCGCTGGAAGGCATGGGTACCACGGTCACCGCGTTGCTGCTGTCAGGCAGCAGCCTCGGCGTGCTGCATGTCGGCGACTCACGCGCCTATCTGCTCCGCGATGGTGCCCTCAGCCAGGTAACCCATGACCACACGCTGGTCCAGGATCTGGTCGACCAGGGACGGATCACGGCCGAGCAGGCCGACACCCATCCACAGCGGTCCTTACTCATGCGCGCCCTCGACGGGCGCGACGTCGATCCGGATCTGTTCATCCAGAACGCGGTCATCGACGACCGCTACCTGCTCTGCACGGACGGCCTGTCCGGGGTCGTGACCGAAGTGACCATCCACGAGGCGCTGCAGCTGACCAGCCCCCAGGAAGTCGTCGACCGGCTGGTCGAACTCGCGCTCAAGGGCGGTGGCCCCGACAACATCACGGTCGTCGTCGCCGACGTGGTGGAAGACGGTCACGAGGACGACTACCGCCCGCTGATCGCCGGTGCCGCCGCGGAGAAACGGATCGTGCCGGGAGCCGCGGCGGCCCGTACCGGCCCGAACCCGCAGTTCCCCGACCAGGACTCACCGGCCGCCAAGGGAGCCCGGATCGGCCGGCACGGCACCCATCGCCGCGACCCGGAGCCGGACGACGTGCCCGATGACGTCTCAGCCCGGCGGTACCTCCCTCGGCCGCTGCTCGCTGGTCTGTGCGCCGTCGTGCTCCTCGGTGCCGCCGCGCTGGGTGCCTGGTTCTACATCCACAGGCAGTACTACGTCGGTGTGGACAACCAGCAGGTAGCAATCTTCGAAGGTGTCGATGGAAACTTCATCGGGATCTCCCTGCACACGTTCAAGGAGCCCGCACAGCCGGCCATAGCGCTGACCGAGCTCAAGCCGATTGCCCGCGACACGGTGAAGCGCGGCTACCAGGTGGGCAGTCTCGGTGAGGCCCGCGACTTCATCAAGACCCTCCGGGAGCAGATGATGTCGGCCATCGCGGACCCCGCCCCGAACAGCACGGCACCGGCCGTGACGGCCAGCGCGGCACCGACGCCCACCGCGGGTGCGGGCTCCACCGGGGGGGCGGAGCCCGTCGGGAGCCCCCAGACAGGCTCCGGTAGCGTTTCAGCCCAACTGCTCTGTGGCACCACGTCCTTGGCCAGCTGCGCCTCGTCGCTCGCCACACCAGGATGACGCCCTCAGGATGACAGCTCTCCCCCCGCTCCGCGGCAAAGCGGTCGACCTCACCGGAACCTTCGCACGGTACCCGGTCCCGGTCGGAGCGCAGTTGCCACCGTACCGTCGGCGGGAGCTGTGGCTGTTGCTGTTCGCGGGCCTGCTCGCGACCGCCGCGCTGGCAGCCGTGGTGCTGGCGATCGACGGGAGCCTCACCCTGTCGGTGTTCACCTATGGCCTCGGTTTCAGCGCGCTGTGGGGACTCGCCCATCTCGCGGTACGGCGGTTCGCACCGGCCGCCGACCCCATCCTGCTGCCATTGGTGGCGGCCCTCAACGGCCTCGGCCTGGTCATGATCTATCGATTGGACCTGGCCAAGGCCGCCGCCGCCGTCCGGGCGGGTAAACACATCCCGCCTGGGACCGCCCAGCTCCAGCTGGTGTGGACGCTGCTCGCCCTCATCGTTTTCGTCCTCGTTCTGGCCATCGTCCGGGACCACCAGACGCTGTCGCGGTACGCGTACACCGCCGGCCTCGCCGGGCTGGTCTTTCTGCTGCTGCCCGCCATGCCGCTGGTCGGCGCGACCATCAACGGCGCCCGGCTGTGGCTGCGGATCGGCCCGTTCACCTTCCAGCCCAGCGAAATATCGAAGATCATGTTGATGATCTTCTTTGCCGGCTACCTGGTGAACAAACGCGACGTCCTCTCCGTGGTCTCCCGGTCCTTCCTCGGGATGCACTTCCCGCGCGCCCGCGATCTCGGACCGGTCCTCGTGGCATGGCTGGCGAGCCTTGGCGTCCTGGTCGTCGAGAAGGATCTCGGGTCATCCCTGCTGTTCTTCGGGATGTTCCTCGTCATCCTCTATGTCGCGACCGAGCGGGCGTCCTGGGTCGTCATCGGCCTCGCCCTGTTCATGCTCGGGGCGGTACTGTCCTACAAGCTGTTCGGGCATGTCCAGGTCCGGGTGGACGGCTGGTTGCACGCCTTCGACGGGGACAACCCCACCAACAAATCGTTCCAGCTGGTACAAGGTCTGTTCGGGTTCGCGGCTGGCGGGATCACCGGCACCGGGCTCGGGCAGGGCAGCCCTCAGCGGGTCCCCTTCGCCAACACCGACTTCATCGTCGCGAGCATCGGCGAGGAACTCGGCCTTGCCGGGATCATGGCGATCCTCGTCATCTACGGGCTGATCGTGACACGTGGCCTGCGAGCCGCCGTGGGCGCCCGTGACCCGTTCGGCAAGATGCTGGCGACCGGCCTGTCCGCGTCATTGGCCCTACAGGTCTTCGTGCAGGTCGGAGGCGTCATGCGGCTTATCCCGCTGACTGGTCTGACCCTGCCGTTCATCTCCTACGGAGGATCATCGATCGTTTCCAACGCCGCCATCATCGCGTTGTTGCTGCGGATCAGTGACTCCTACCGGCGCCCCGCGTCGGCCACGCCAGCCGCGCCGCTGTTCGACCCGACCGCGGTGGCCGACAGCCCCACGCAGGTGGTAAAAACAACATGAACCCACCCATTCGCAAAGTCGCCATCGCGTGTCTGCTGCTGTTCAGCGCACTGCTGATCAACGCCAACTGGCTACAGGCCAAGAACGCGGACACGCTGCGGCACAAGCCTGGCAACGCCCGCCAGATCACCGAACGGCTCGAGCGGGAGCGGGGTTCCATTGCCGTCGCGGGCGGCCAGGCAGTCGCGAGCTCGGTCCCGGTGGACGACGAGTACAAGTTCCAACGGCAGTACCCGGCCCCGACGCTCTACTCCAACATCATCGGGTACTACGGGCTGTACACCTCCGCGGGCCTGGAACGCTCCCAGAACGACTTCCTGTCCGGTGAGGACCAGCGGCTGTTCGTCTCCAAGGTCTCCGACCTGGTCACCGGCCGCGAACAGCGGGGTGGGAGCATTGTTACCACGTTGGTGCCGCAGATCCAGCAGGTGGCAACCACAGCGCTCGGCAACCGCAAGGGGGCGGTGGTGGCGCTCGACCCGAAGACCGGCGAAATCCTTGCCATGGTGACGAACCCGACCTATGACCCGACCCCGCTGGCCAGTCACAATGAGACGACGGCCAGTAAGGCCGCTCAGGCGCTCAACACCGACCCCGACAAGCCCCTGCTCAACCGCGCGACTCAGGAGACCTACCCGCCGGGCTCGACGTTCAAGGTGATCGCCGCCGCGGCGGCGCTGGCCGCCGGCCACCACCTGGAGGAACGCATCGCGGCCCCCGACCAGCTCCAGCTGCCGCAGAGCAAAACCGTACTGCCGAACTTCGCTGGCGAACGCTGCGGTGACGGCCAGACCGACACCCTCATCCACGCCCTGACGATCTCCTGCAACACCGCGTTCGCCAAACTCGGCATCGACCTCGGCCACGACGCCCTGCGAGCACAGGCCGAGGCCTTCGGCTTCAATGCGACCGTGCCGGACTTTCCCCTGGCACAGGTGGCGAGCGTCTATCCGACCGCATCGCTCGACGGTGCGCAGACCGCGCAGTCGGCCATCGGGCAGTTCGACGACAAGGTCACACCGCTGCAGATGGCCCAGGTGGCCGCGGCGATCGGTAACAACGGGGTCATGATGCGGCCCTACCTGGTGGCCGAGCTGCTTGGCCCTGACCTGAAAGCGATCAGCCGGACCGAACCCGAGGTCTACAAACGACCGGTCAGCGCGGAGGTTGCCGCGAACCTGAACACCATGATGCAAAGCGTCGTCACCAGCGGCACCGGCACCAAGGCACAGATCCCCGGAGTCGCCGTCGCCGGCAAGACCGGCACCGCCGAGCACGGCGACAACGAGCCCCCGCACGCGTGGTTCATCGGCTTCGCCCCGGCGGTCAACCCGACCGTCGCCATCGCGGTGATCGTCGAAAACGGCGGCGGCGAACTCAGCACCGGCGGCGCGGTGGCCGCTCCCGTGGCCCAGCAGGTCATGAAAGCCGCATTGGGCATCCGCCGGTGACAGCCCCGACGCCGCCGGGCTTCGGCGAACCGCGCCCCGATGCGGCGGTCCCGGCCAGCCAGTCGGTGGCGGCACCGCCGGCCGCGCCAGCGGTCGCGCACCCCTTCGGCGGCTCGGCGAAGGGCACCCTCCTCGATGGCCGTTACCTGCTGGAAGGACGCATCGCCACCGGCGGTATGGGTGAGGTGTGGCGGGGCCTCGACCAGACCCTCGGCCGTCCCGTCGCCGTGAAACTGCTGCGCCCCGAGTACGCCAGCGACGAGTCGTTCCTCGTCCGTTTCCGCGGCGAGGCACGCCACGCCGCCCGGGTGTCGCACCCGGGTGTGGCTTCCGTCTACGACTACGGCGAGGTCATCGTCCAAGGTGACCATCCGACCGCGTACCTGGTGATGGAGCTGGTCGAGGGCGAACCGCTGTCCGCGCTGCTGCACCGGGAGAAACGGCTGTCCCCGGAGAAGACCCTCGATGTCCTCGGGCAGGCCGCGGACGCCCTGCAGGCGGCACACGCCCTGGGAGTGGTCCACCGTGACGTCAAACCCGGCAACCTGCTGCTGCGTACCGACGGTGCGATCAAGGTCACCGACTTCGGGATCGCCCGCGCGGTCGACGCGGCACCGCTGACCGCGACCGGCATCATGATGGGCACCGCGTACTACGTCTCCCCAGAACAGGCGTCAGGGCGGCCGGTGACACCGGCGAGTGACGTGTACTCCCTGGGCGTGGTCGCCTACGAGTGCCTCGCGGGCCGACGTCCCTTCGACGACCGCAATCCGATCGTCGTCGTGATGGCCCACCAGCAGGACGAGCCCCCGCCGCTGCCGCCTGATGTACCCGAACCGGTCCGTGGGCTCGTTCAGGCCGCGATGGCGAAGGACCCGGCCCGCAGACCGGCGTCCGCTGGCGCGTTCGGACGCACCGCCGCCACCATCCGCCGGAATTTGTGGAGCGCCGACGCGACCCGCCGAGGCGTCGGCCCGGGGCCGATATCCCGGGCGGACTCGGACACCACCGCCAGGCGCCCGGGCCCGACCGGTGCCCATGGCGGATCGGACGCCACGACAAGGGCGCCCACCCGGGAGCGGCCACCGTCGTGGACCCGCCAGCCGTCCTGGACCACCAGCTCCCCCGCGGAGATCCGTCCCCGCTGGGACCCGCGGGCCGGCGGGGATGTGGCGTTCCCGAACGGCCAGGAGCCACCCGCCTACGGCTCCGGTCACGCGCCGGGGGGCTCCGCGGCATCTCAGCAGGCTCCCGACAGCGGCGTGGGCCCCACGGGCGGGACAGCCGCCGCGCTCTGGGATGCCCAGACCCACCGTGCCTCCTCCGCCACCAGCCAGCCCGAGGCCCGGCTGCCAGACATCCATGCCTGGCAGCCCTCGCCGCCGAGCCGCACCGCCGGCTCGGCGTTCGATGGGCGGGCAGCCAGACGGCGGGCCGGCGGTGACCGGGGCGGCTCCGCGGCTGCGGGGCGACAAAAAATGTCACTACCCATCCTGATCATCCTACTGATCGTCACTGTCGCCGTCGTCGCGTTGATCACCCGGACGATCGCCGGAAGTAGCGGATCATCCACGAGCGCACCGCCACTGACCTGGGCGGTGCACGTGCCGGGGAGTGGAGGTGGCATCGTCACCGGTGACAACGTGACCGGGAACGGCCGGGTGACAGGGGACCGGATTACCGCGGCGACCACGATCGCTGGGCGTTCACGGCAGGTCCGCGGCTATCAGCCCGGAAAACGGAAGGGCGAGTACGGGTGGCAGGCGTGACTGAGGTGTTCGGGACCGAACCTCGCCTGGTGGGTCAGCGCTACGAGCTGGGTGAGATCCTCGGTTACGGTGGTATGGCCGAGGTTTACCGTGGTCGCGATGTGCGGCTCGGACGCGAGGTCGCGGTCAAGACGCTGCGCGCTGATCTCGCGCGTGATGAGACCTTCCTGGCCAGGTTCCGGCGCGAAGCGCAGTCGTCCGCGGCGCTCAACCATCCGGCCATCGTGTCCGTCTACGACACCGGCGAAGATCTGATCAACGGCATGACCATCCCGTATATCGTGATGGAGTACGTGG
>NZ_CAKJTR010000051.1:0-6300 GCF_917627355.1 Protofrankia sp. Cj3
AGGCGTTGCACGGGGGAGGCGGTCTACCGTCCTGATCGTGCGGACGGTAGATATCCGCCCCGCAAGGGCGACACCGCGATGGTCTGGTCGGCGGCCGGGGAACGGGTCTACGGACCATCCTCCAGGCTGCGTGGACCGCGCCCGCGGGCGGCTGGAATCGGCGCTGCGACTGTGTCGGGCCGCGTGGCTCGAGCCGTGGACGGCCCGGCAGATCTGGCTGTTCTGGCTGGTCAGCCGGCTACTTCTGATTACCTTGGCCATCGCGGTGAAGGTGCTGGGTGCCCAGCATGGCGTGCTTGGCGATGTTCGGCTCTATGACCGGTGGGGCGGTGATCTGGTCCATGGCTGGGGTCTGCCGGTCACCGACGAACGTTGGCAGTACCCTCCCGCCGCGGCCGTCGTGCTGGCCATCCCGTCCGCGCTGGAGGCGGTGACCAGGTTCCCGTACGGCGTCGGCTTCTTTTTGATGATTCTCGCGTCGGACGCGGCAATCACCGCCATCGTCGCTCGCCGTTCGGTGTCGGCGGCCCGGTTCTGGCTGATCGGGATCTGCGGGCTCGGCCCGGTCACGATGGCGCGCTTCGACATGGTGCCGGCACTACTGACCGTGGCGGCTGTTGCGGCACTGAGTGGGCCGAGCGGAGGCGGCCGGGGAAACTGGGGCAGGGCCGGCCTGGCGGTGGGTCTCGGCACCGCGGTCAAGGTGTGGCCGGTGCTGCTGTTGCTCGCGCTGGGCGCGCCGGGTTCGGGCAGACGCCTGGCCCGGTTGTCGCCCCATCCTGCCCTGTTGCGTTTGGTGGCTGGGATGGCGGGAGCGGCTGCGCTGGTCACGGGGGTGCTGTTCGCCGCCGGCTGGTGGCGGGACGCCTTCGGTTTCCTGGACGCGCAGAAGGCCCGCGGCTTGCAGGTCGAGGCTGTCGCCGCGACTCCGTTCGTCCTCGCGCACATGGTCGGGTTGCATGCCGGGCCGGTGTATGCCTGGGGGGCATTGCAGTTCGGATCCGACGCGGCGCAACTGGTGGCAACGGCCTGTTCGTTTGTGGAGGTTGTGGTCGTGCTGGCCGCGGTCGCGCGGTGGTGGCTGCCTCGGCCGTCCCGTGGCCGCGAAGAAGCTCGGATGGCGAGCGACCCTGCGGATCGCATGCTGGCGCTTTTGCTGGTCGTGCTCGTGACAAGCCGGGTGCTCAGCCCGCAGTATCTGGTGTGGGTACTGGCCGTCGCCGCCTGCCGCCCGCTGTTGTCCGGCCAGGCCGTATCAGCGGGGCACCATGTGGGTGACCCGCGTCGCCGGGTCACCGCCGGTCTGCTGGCCACGTGCCTGCTCTCGTTCGTGGTCTACCCGGTCCGCTATGAGGACGTCATCCAGGGCAGGGTTGTCGCGAGCCTGCTGTTGGTCGCTCGCAACGGTCTGCTTCTCATCGTCTGCTGGTACGCCGTCCGCGCCGCTTGGCCGCTGCCCTGGCGAGAGGTACGACGATCATGGTGGTGGACGCGGCCAGCGCCGCGGCGGCCAGCACCGTGTGTCCGGGCGGACGTGCCCGGTCCAGCAGGGCCCAGGTCGGAGCCAGCGAGGCGAGCGATGTCAGACAGAGGGTCACCGATATGAAGATCATAATTCGGCGCGGTGTGTGTGCGCCGGTTATGGCGATCATGATTGCCAGGGCTGGGAGGGCCAGCGCCAGATACCAGGGATAGAGAACCGGGCTGCCCAGGGCCACGGCGATGCCGCCGACGCCGACGATGGCGATATCGTCCGGGGCTCGTCCGGCAGGCCCGTCCGTCGACGGGCTGAGCCAGGCCCGCCCCAACAGCCATGCGACGACAGCGGCGGCCACGAGCAACGACAGCATTCGGCAGCCAGCGAGGGCCGCGTCGGCATGGCCGCCGAGACCCAGCAGCCGCAGCGGTGGGGAGATCAGGTGGGCGAGCAGCGTGGCCGGGGCGATGCCGGTCCGCAGTGTGCCAGAGGTGGCCAGCGCCGCGATCCAGGTGGGGCCGAAGCCGGCCATGACCATGCTGGCCGCGGCCGTGGCCGTGGCCACCGCGAGGTCAAGGAGCGCGCCCGCCGCCGCGGCGGCGCTGCCCGTGGCGCGCCGGGGCGCATCGGTCCTGGCGGCTGCGTCGGAGCCAGTCATGATCTGTTCACGAAGGTGGAGGAGGAGCAGCACGACGAGACCGAGGAAGGCGGTCGCCTTGACCGTACCGGCCAGGCAGGCAAGGGCGACAGCACCGGCCCGGCTCACGGTCGGACCGATCGCGAATCCAGCTGCCCGGTCCCGTTGCCGTTGGATTTCCCAGCGGCGCCGGTGGCGGTCGAGCACGAGCGCCGTGACTGTCAGCGCGCCGGCCAACGCGTCCAGGTGCGCTCCGCCGATCAGATGGATGACGGTGACCGGGTTGCAGGCGAGCAGGGCGAGTACCAGCCCGGTCCGCTGGTTGCGGGTCCGCCGGGGCAGCAGGCGGGGTGTCAGCGTCACCAGCGCCACCACCGAGATCACGGCGACGAGGCGCAGCAGGAGCACGGCGCCGATCGGACCAGTGCCGAACAGCGCCGCACCGAGCGCCGCGGCCGTCTTCTCGACGAACACGGCTGTCCCCCCGTAGGGGGCATGGGTTTCGCGCCAGCGTGGATCCACGGCGGCCACGAAGGCGTCCAGGTGGGGGCCGAACGCGCGCAGCGCCGAGATGCCGTGTGTCGCCGGGTCCAGCCCGTGGCGGGCAAGCTCGCCCTGACCGGCATAGGCGTAGACGTCCCGGCTGAACAGCGGCGGGCCGAGAGCGAACGGCAGGCTCCAGGCGAACGAGGCGACAGCCAGGCGGGATGGCGCGAGGACCGCGCGGGTGGTCGCACGGATCAGGATGCACCAGGACAAACACAGCATGATTACACCGAGGGCCGCGATCGGGGCCAGCCAGCCCCGGGTAACGTCAGGCGGCGCGCTGGATGGGAGGATCCCCCACCAGGACGAGGGATTGAGCGTGTCCGGGTTACGCGGACCGAGCCGGGCTTCGGCGAGGACGGTGGTAACCGCCGCGACAGTGCCCATCAGCGTCGGGCATACGGTGGGTGCATGAAACGGGCCGATACGCGGACGAAACCGCCGATTGGGTCTTCGTTGCCCCCGGCCGATGGCGCCGCCGGGGGTCCGGACCGGCGCTGACCGGGTAGTTCCGGTCAGCGGGTTCCCAGACGTTGGACAGTGGGAGGTGTCGGGTGGGTCTGCTCGGCACCATCCTGCGCGGACGGGGGCCGCACGGACATCGGCTCGGGGGACGTCGGCCCTGGGAAGGCCGGTCGCGGGACGGGTATCGCGAGGAGCATCCCGCCGGCTACCCCGACGAGCGTTGTGAAACCGTGTCACGTGAAACCGCGGTACACGGAACTGCGGTACACGGAACTGCGGTACACGGAACTGCGGTACACGGAACTGCGGTACGCCGAATCGTGACAGAGCGGTCGCTGACGGGTGAACCCGGACCACCGGTGACGCGCTCCTTCCCAACGGTTTTTCTCCCGTTCCGGCGGGCGGGGACATCCCGGGCGGGGACCTCCGCCGTCGGGCCCCGCTTCGTCGGGTTGGTGGGCGAGGGGCCTCGGCATCGGGCGGTCCGGGGCGTTCTCGCCGCCGCATCGGCCATCGTCGAGGTGCTCCGGCGCCGACCATGGCTGATCACTATGCTGCTGTGCGGGCTGTCGTTGGCGCTTGGGCTCACCGGCCCGGACACCCCCGCTCAGGAATATCGAGTGTGGCTGTTCAAGCACGGTGGTGCCACCCTGTGGGACGATCAGTGGTACGGCGGGCATACCGTACCTGGCTACAGCGTGCTCTTCCCTCCGCTGGGTGCGCTGTTCGGGGTGCAGGTGCTGGGCTGCCTGGCCGGTGTGGCGTCCACGATGATCGCGACGCGGCTGCTGCGCGGGCCCGGCCGGGCGCACGGTCACGACCTGGCCCTGGTCTGGTTCGCGGTCGCCACAGTGGCGAACCTCGTCGTCGGGCGGATGCCGTTCGCCCTCGGGATGGCCTTCGGCGCGCTCGCGCTGCTCGGCGTGCGTGAGCGCCGGATGACGGCCGCGTGGGTGGGCGCGATCGGTTCGTCGCTCGCCTCACCGCTCGCCGGTGGGTTCGTGCTGCTGGCTGGGCTTGCCCTGGTCGGCACACTCGACCGGCGTCGAGTGCTGCCGCTGGCCGGGGCAGCGAGCGGCATCCTCGTCGCTCTGCTGTTTCCCGAACACGGTGTGCAGCCGTTTCCGGCGCTGACGTTCCTGTCGCTGCTCGCGCTGATCGCGGCCGGGCTGGTCGTCGTCCCGAAGAAGGAGGTGGCGATCCGGCGCGGCCTGGGGCTGTGGGCTGTTTCCGCGGCTGTCTTCTTTTTCGTCCCGACACAGATCGGCGGGAACATCGCCCGGCCCGCGACCCTGCTCGCGGGCCCGGTCGCGGCGATGCTGCTGGCCCGCCGGCCACGGGTACTGCTTGTTGTCGCGATACCGTTGATCGGTTGGCAGATCGGCCCGGTGCACGGTGCGCTGGCCACCTACGGGGACGCTTCCGGCCAGGGCAGCTACTACTCCGGCCTGCTCGACTATCTTGATCATGGCCCGGTGGCGGCGGGCCGGGTGGAGGTCCCGTTCACCCGCGCGCATTGGGAGGCCTCCTTCGTCGCGCCGCACGTCCCGCTGGCCCGCGGCTGGGAACGGCAGCTCGACATGAAGTACAACTCGCTGTTCTACGACGGCACCCTCGCCCCCGACACCTACCACCAGTGGCTGCTTGAGCGCGGCGTCCGGTTCGTGGCCCTGCCGGATGTGGAACTGGATTCCTCCGCCGTCGAGGAGGCGAAGCTGCTCGCGGCCGGGCAGCCCTACCTGGAGCTCGCGTGGTCGGACGCGCACTGGAAGGTCTGGCTGGTCGCCGATGCGCCCGGCCTCGTGCGGGGGCCGGCGAGCCTGACCGAGCTCGGGGTCAGCTCACTCGCGGTGGACTTCTCCGCACCCGGGATGGCGACCGTCCTCGTCCACTTCACGCCATACTGGCAACTGGATGACGGCCACGAGGCCTGCGTGTTCCAGGCCGCGGACGGCTGGACGGGCATCCTCACCGACTCGCCGGGGCCTGTGCGGCTGTCCGCCCGCCTGACCGTCAGCGGTCTGACCAGGGCCAGTGCACTGGACTGCCCCGCCGACCCCCGCGTCCACTGACGGCGCTCCCGAACCGTTCGGATGTCCGGTCCTGGACACGGTACCGACGGACAACTGATTGTCCGAATTCGTTATGATGCTGACCGATCGCGCAGAGCACTTGTTCGGCGTGGTTTGTCGGCATCCGGGGGGAGAAAATGCCAGACGTCGTGGGAAACTACCGACGCATCGTCGCGCAACGCTGGCCAGGTTGGTGGGTGAACTGGCCGCTGACCAGGGTCATCGCAGTCGGTGACATCTTTGTGGCGACGTCGACCAGGCTGGTGCTGGCCGGCGCTATAGCCGGCGGAGTACACATCCGCCCTGGTACGACGATCCCCAGTTTCGAGCACGACTCGAACGGAAATGTCGAGATCGTTTTCATGCCGGCCGCCGCGGCCGGCGCCCCGGGAAACCCGTCCGCGGCCTGACCGGATGACGACATCTCCCCCGCACATGCAGCCACCTGGCGTTTCGGGCCCGGACAACCGACCCACCGCGGTCTTCGACATCCAATCCGACCCGACGAACCCGGAAAGCTACATCGTCAATCTGTATCGCTACGACGGGCGGTGCGGAGCAGGGCAGGTACGGACCCGAACACCGTTGTCGTCTGGCAGCGCATGTTTTTCCGTAGTGGATCTTCAGGCTATCCGAGACCAGCTGCCTGCGAACAGCCCGCTGCCCGGGCAGCGAAGCGACGAGACCTTCTTGTGCCGCGTGGGCGAGAGCCTGTTCGCCCTCCTCAATCGAGGTGATGTTGAGGAGGCGTGGGCTTCGTTTCAGACGAATCCGCCCCGCCGGGTGCTCCTCGCACTGCCTGCCGCACAGGATGATCCGGGCAACCTCCGTGAGCTGCCATGGGAGCTGATCTACGGAGATGGGCCGGCTGGCGACGGCCTCTCCGGTTTTTTCTTCCAGGACCACGAAATACCCTGGTCGTTGTGGCACCGGCACGACGGTCGATGGGCTCCCGACAGAGAGAAAGGCCCGTTGCGTGTCCTGGTCGTCGTCTGTGAGCCGGACACGCCTGGCCTGCTGGCGGATCAGGAAATCGTAAGCATCACAACGGGTCTTGCCACCTGGTCTGTACCGGTGCATACTGAAGTGCTGTTTAGGCCATC
>NZ_CAKJTR010000051.1:6932-27502 GCF_917627355.1 Protofrankia sp. Cj3
AGTCGATCTCCGTGCCACACGGAGATCGTCGCGTCGGTTGCCGGCAGCGGGATCTGTACGGTCGCCGTTGCTCGGCACTGATTGAGTGGTGTGAGCGCGGCCACGGTTCGTCCCGTCGCAGCCAGGAGATCCTCCCCGGTCCGCGGAGCGTCCGCCGAGGGCGTGGCGGGCAGCTCGCACCGCCCGGCCCCCGGATACCCGTCGCGGGCTATCTTGTTCAGGCTGGCGGTGTCCGCGCTGCCGAACCCAAGTGGCCACACCTCGATCTGTTTGTCCTTCAACTCGCTCGGGACGGCGTTGATGAGCTGGTCTCGGGCGGTCACAGTCCGCCGGCCCCGGTCGCCGGGGCGGCCGGGATCGTCATAGGCGACGACGTTGGGGACAGCCTGCGGCCCGCCGGCGAGCAGCACCAGGACCCGCCGGGTGCCGACGGCAGTGTTGTCCGCCAGGTCCTTGCCGAAGAAGCGCAGCGCCCCGGCGATGTCGGCGTCGTTCCCCTCGCTGGAGGTCCGTTTGTGCAGGCTCGCGGCGCAGTCCGCGATCGGCGAAGCCGCGGTGGCCTGGCCGGTCGCAGGGGTGCGGTGGCCGCTTCGCGGAAGGGACAGACCCGGTCGAAGGCGGATCTTCCCTCTGCCGGCGCGCTGCCGAAGCCAGACACCGCGACCTGGTACTCCCCGGGCGCCGCGTGCTCGCCCGCCAGCGCGGCATTGGCAATCTCGTCGGCGGCCGCAGCCTCCATGCGGACCTGCGCGTCGGTGACGTTCACGGATTCGTCGACCAGAATCTGGACACGGACCGGGCGCGTCGATGTCGACGTCGACGGTGGAGCAACGGACGCGGCAGTACCTGGAGGTCCTGTTTGCGCTTTGCCAGGAATAGCCCAGAGGACGATCGAGAAAACGGCGCAGACCCCAACTAGCGCGCGCCCGAAGTGTGCCGTGGACAATTGGCTGGCCATCCCTAACCCCCGTCGGTAGCGGACTCCGCCAGACCGACAACCTGCCGCGGTGGAAACCGTACCGGACTACAGCCTTCGTCGATGGCCATCTTGCAATCCCGGCAATCGACGGAATTAACGGTGTGTGTTTATGTGAGTACCTGTCGCGAGTAGACGGCCCTGGTGGGTCAGGCTGCCGGTGAGGCTGAACACCGTCGGACGCTGCCCAGCCAGGGATACCCGACGAGAACGTACTCCGTAATCGGCGGGTGTTGTTGACGGGCTGCTCGGTGTCCGCTCCGGCGGTGCGGTTCGTACGGTTCATGCCGTTCATACGGTTCGTACTTTTCATGCGGTTCAGGTGGTTCGCGTAGCAAAAAGTGCAAGCATCGCGGGTATTGTTCGGGTAAACACACGGACAATCGGCAGCGGAATATTCACTTGATTCGGGAAACGGGATGCGCACCGGTAGGATCATCCTTCACTATGGGCCACCACGCGGGGGGAGCGTCCATTGGCGGCGAAACAGCCGGGCTTGAAGGGGCGGCGGGCATGGCCGCCGCATGTCCCGGCCATGCGCGGCATGGCCGGCGTACTGATCGTTGGCATGCTTGTGGCGGGGGTGGCCCTGCCCGCCCGTGGCCAGCCGCAGCCGAGCGTCACGCCGAGTGCCGCCGCCTCGGGCGGCGCGTCCGCTCCGGGGGTCGCCAGTAATGATCTGCCTGCCCAGCCCGTTCGGATCGTGGTCCTCGTCGACGAGTCCGGCAGCCTTTCCGACCAGGACGTCGTCAACGAACGTAACGCCGCGTCCCTGATCGCGGTCGCTGACATCTCCGCCCGGTCGCAGGTGGCGGTTGTGGGCTTCGGGAGCTCCGACGGCCGGATCGGGCAGAGCGCCGTCAGCCCGATCTGCCCGCTGACTGCTGTCAGCGAGCCAGGCAACCAGCAGGAGCTGCTGCGGTGCGTCAACACGCTGCACCGGCGGACCGCCGAGGAAGGCAACAACACCGACCACGTCGCCGCGCTCGACCAGGCTCTGCAGATCCTCGCCGCGCCTGATGACGCCGACCGCGCCAAGATGATTTTCTTGTTGACTGATGGGCGGCTTGACGTCTCTGGGAGCCCTCAGTACGGCAGCCCGGACGCTGCTACCCGTAACACCGAAGCGCAGCGGCAGCTGACCGAAAAGATCAATGAGGCTCGTGACGGCAAGGTGCAGATCTGGCCGATCGGCTTCGGCAACGTCGACATGGCCTCCCTCGACGGCTACGCCACCGGCGGTTTTCAGGGGACCTGTAACCGCTCGAGCGATGCCAAGCCGCGGACGAACATCTACACGGCATCGAGCGATGTGATCAAAGCGTTGCTGCAGGCGTTCGCGTCGGCCCGCTGTGCCGGGCTCTCTGGCTACGCCCAGGACACCCTGGCCGGTGGAGACTCCGTTGAGCTGTCGGTCGACATCCCGGTCATCAGCACCGACGGGTCGATAGTGGTGCTGAAGGGCAGCGACAAGGTCAGGGTCACCTACCTCGACCCGCGCGGCGTTCAGGTCCCGCGCGAGAGCCCGGATTTCGACGGTTCGGTACTCCAGGCAACGACGGAGAACGCGACCGCCGAGTCGCTCCATGTCCGTAACCCGCGTCCAGGCCGCTGGAAGGTGCGCCTTGCCGCGCCCGCGGGGGTCGCCACATCCACCGTGGCGGCCTCGGCGATCTGGCAGGGCCGCCTGCGTTCCTCGATCGCGGTCACACCGCCCGCGCCCCAGGCCGGCCAGACCGTGGACGTCCGGGTACGCCTCCAGACCCGTGCCGACGCGGTCACCGACCCGGCTGAGCTGCGCACGCTGACGGTCCGCGCCGAGGCGTCCGGTGACGGCATGCCGTTGCGGAGCGTCCAGGTCGCTGATGACGGCAAGGGGCCCGACCGGCAGGCGAACGACGGCGAGTTCGCCGGTCAGGTCACCATCCCCAGTACCGCCACCGGCAACCTGGTCTTCGTCGGCCGGATCGACGCGACCGGCGTGGTGGGTGACGAGCGACCGTTCACCACCCGGACCGCCAAAGGGCCAGCCGCTGTCACCGGCGACATCAGCGTCGGCGGCGGCCGGGTCGCCCCTGGTGGCAATCTGCGTGGGAAACTCGTCATCAACACGGCGGACGGCCAGCCGCGCACGCTTGGCCTGCGCCTGGTCGACCTGGACCCGGGCACCCTGGCCGAGCTCAGCCCGGCGACGGTCGCGACCGGTGGCTCGGGACGGTCCGAACAGGAACTGACCGTCAGCTTCCGGGCCGGCACCAAGATCGGGCCGGCCGGCGGTGAGATCGATCTTGTCGATATGGCCGACCCCGCCACCGTTGTCGCGGTTGGTTTCTTCGTCGCGAACATCGGTTATCCGCCATCGCTGTTCCAGCGCCTGCTGTGGCTGTGGATCCTGCTGGCGGTGGCGGCGCTGGCCGCGCTGGTCTGGTGGCGGGGCCGGCGACGGGCCCGTCGCGCCCGTCGCGACGTCCGGGATCTCACCATGGTCCTGTACCGCAACAACACGGAGCTCTACAAACTCCGTGCGCCAGCAACACCGTCCACCCGGTTTCCCTTCGCGGTCCGTGACCCCCGGGGCAGGCTGGCGCGCCTCGACCTGGCCGACGGCCGGGAAGACGCCTATGCGGCTCGTCGCGGCGACAGCGGCGAGCTTGTCGTCAGGACGCCCGGCGGCACGACGATCACGCTGACGCGCGGCCGGCCCACACCGATCGGTGACGGGCTGGCGCTGGGCTTCCTCGACGCACGCACCGCGTCAGCCGGGGGGCAGCCGGGGGCTCGCGGGGGTGGCGGGAGCGGCGCCGGTCATGGCCGTTGGGCGGAACGCAACCGTTACCGGCCCGGCACGGACGCTGGGGGCCGCGTCCCCAGCGGCGCCGGCGCGGCATCGGACCGGACAGGCCGTGCCGGTGGGCCGGCGGCGGGCGGTTGGCGGGACAGATCCGGCGGGGATACCGGTTTCGGTCGGACACCGGGCGCGTCCCAGCGGGAGACCGGTCGCCGGGGCGGTCGTGGGGACCCGGGGAGCAGCGATGACACTTCCTCGGGCGGCTACGGGACACGGTCGTGGGACAGCGCTGCCCGGCCTGGCCGCGGCGCGGTATCGGATGAGACCGCGGTCACCGGACCCCAGCCCGGTTCGTCCCAGCCCGGTTCGTCCCGACCAGGCTCGGCATGGTCCGATGTTGATCGTTCCCGTGGCACCGCTGACACCGGCCTCTGGGACAGCGGGCGTCGGGCCGGCCGCGGGGAGCCCAACGCTGCCTCCCGCCAGCCCCGGGCCGAGGAACGCGGCGGGTACGACGCCGCGGGCGAGGGCGGGCACGGCGGGTACAACCCGGGCTCCCCGGATGGGCTGGATCTACATGACGAAATAACCCAGCCTGGTCGCGACGGTGGGCGCAGGCCCCGAGACCGCGACCACTTCGACGGCGATCCCGAGCGGGCATGAGAGCCGAGCCGCCCAGGGCAGTGGCGGCCGATTCCCGGCCCCACAGCTGTGGGCGATGTGACAAGGAAGCGAGCGAGTCCGCATGAACATTTACCAGCCGATGATGTTCGTCGGGCTGGGGGGCACCGGTTGCCTCATCGGAGCGGAGCTGGAACGCCGGCTTCGCAACGAGCTGTGCGGACCGGACGGCCGTGATCTGATCGGCCGGGTCCCCGGCCAGGGCTATCTGCCCTACCAGCTGCCGGCCTGCGTCCAGTTCGTGTACGCGGACCTGAACGAGAGCGAGCTCACCAAGCTCCGCGGCCGGGTGGTGCCGGGTGAGGAACACGAAGCCGCCGTCGCGCACACCCAGCACATCACCCATGAACTCGTTCCCCGTTTCGACACCTACCCCCAGGTCGCGCTGAGCCTGCGCACCAACGCACCCCGGTTCGTCCGCGGCTGGCTGCCGCCGCCCGCCGGGGAGCCCCGGGTCGCGCCGCTCGTCCGCGGTGCCGGGCAGCTGCCCACGGTCGGGCGGGCCGCGCTGTTCGAAACATTCCGCAACGGGCTGGAGCCGGCCCAGCAGCCGGTCGCGCGGGCGATCGGGATGATCGGCAACTCCGGCGATGAGCTCTCCCGGCTTGGTGGGCGGTTCGGCCAGACCTGTGATGTCTTCGTCGCGTTCTCTGTTGCCGGCGGAACCGGCGCGGGCATCTTCTACGACTACCTGTATCTGATCGGCGAGGCGTTCCAGCGCACCGACTACCGGGCGCAGATCTATCCGCTGGTACTGATGCCGTCCGCCTTCGAAGAGGGGATGGGCGGCGGGCGGCGGGCCCGCCTCAACGCGGGCCGGGCCCTGCTCGACCTGTTCCGGCTCGTGGATGACCAGAACGGATCGACCGCTGGCACCGAACTGACCGCCACCGGAACCAGCGGGACCCTTGGGGTGTTCTACCCGGGCCAGGAGAAGGCGACCGCGCTGCTGCCCGCGACGATCCAGACGGCTTTCCTGTTCAGCGGGAGCTACGGGGTCCGCCGTGATGACCTGCACCGTTCGATCGTGTCGCTGATGCTCTCCCTGGTCGGGACGGGCAAGAGCGATACCGACGGCGCGACGGTCGGTGACCGGCTCTACCAGTCGTTCGCTGACGACTTCATCAACCGGGGCGTGGAGCGGGAGGTCCCCGCGCCGTCCGGGATCGGGCTGCGGGGTGTGTCGACCAGCCTGGTCGCGTCGATGGACGTGCCGGTGGACGATCTTGCCGACATCGTCGCGTCCCGGCTGCTGGCGCGCGCGGTCGACGTGCTTGCCGGCATCGCGCCCGGAAGCGGGGAGGACAACGAGCCGGCGATCGAGGAGTTCATGGCCGCGGCGAATCTCGAACCGCTGCTCGCCAGCAGGCCGCTGCCGTTTACCGAGGTCACGGCCGTGCGTGGTGCCCAGGAGATCATCGGGGCGCTGCGAACCCGGGCTCGCGCGATGGAGGACAGCGTCCTCGCGCTCGAGGACCGGCTGCGGGCCGACGTCCCCGACATGGTTGCCACCTTCGACCCGACCAGGGCGATGGACGCGCTCCTCGGCCGGCTCGACCTGTTCCGGGTTCGCCGGGTCGTGCTCGGTGACAGCCGCCTGGACTACGACGAACAGCGCGGCGGCGTGGCCAGGCGGCTGGACGACTACCGGCGGGAACCGTTCGCGCCACCCGGGGTCGCCTTCAGCCCGCCGCAGCCCGCTGACGTCCGCGACCGCCGGCTGGGCCTGAGCAAACTGCGCTGGGGCGACCCGTATGTGCAGCAGACCCTGGCAACCCAGGACGACTGGTTCAGGTGGCGGGCACAGTCGGTGTGGAGCGCTGCCTGGATGGGTCAGGCGGCCCGGTGGGGGCGGATCTTCGAACGGGCACGCCAACAGCTCGGGGCGGTCACGGCCGCATTCGACGATCACGCGCAGAACGAGCCGGGGACGTTCGCCAAGCGAAGCGCCGAGCTGTACCGCAACCGGGTCGGCGTCACCTATCTGCTGCCCCCGGTGGACATGGAGGCCTTCTACCGGGGGGTGCTTGAGCGGTTCGTCCGGCGCGACCACAGCCGTAACACCGCGACCGAGGCGGATGTGGTCAGGTCCCTGCTCGGCGCCGACGGCTGGCGCCCGGCCTGGGCCGCGGCGATCGACCGCGGCCCGACCGCGGCTGTCGCGGTCGTCCGTGAGCGTCTCAAGCAGGAGGTCAAGAGGCTGTTCACGCAGGAAAGCGATGCCAGCGCGGACGCGCTCCTGCCGACGATGGCGAAGCTGCTCGCCGGTGCCGCGCGGCGTGAGGCCATGACGTCCGTCACCGACGAGGTCCGCCAGTTCCAGGCGAAGATCCACGGTTTGGTCCCGGCCAACTTCACCCCGCAGGGCTCCGGGGCGCTCAAGGTACTCATCTCCTACCCGGCGGGCGGCGCTGACCCGACGATCGAACGCTTCCTACGGGAGCAGATCCGGCTCCCCCGGGAGCCGAGCATGGTGGTCGAGTTCCGGCCGATCAACGCCGAGTCGATCGCGGTGGTGCTGTTCCGGACCTCCATGAGCATCACCGAGGTGCCCGAACTGCGGGAGATCCTGCACCACTGGTCCGACGCCCTCGGCAACGAACAGCCGCACGACTTCCTGAAATGGCGCCAGCGGGTCGGGTACGACTACGGCTGGCTGGCGACCACCGAGGAGCACCGGGTCCGCATCCTGCACCACCTGTTGTGCGCGATGTGGAACGGCAACATCCGCACCCGGGGCGGTGAGCGCGACTCACCGGCACAGGTGCGTGTGCAGCTCGCCGACGACGACGAGCACCAGGTGTCGATGACCCTGTCGCTGGCGCCGTTCGAGCCGGCGTCGTCGTGGGGCAGCCTGCTGCGGGCCTACGAGGACTGGACCCTCGCCGACGACGAGCAGATCAGGCGTGACTTCTGCGAGCAGCTCATGCGCACCCTTCCCGAAGGCGTGTCCGGCCGGGCGAAGCAGCCGAGCGAGCTTTTCCTGCGGATGCTCAGCCTCGCCAGGGAACAGGCGGTGCTGCTTGACGACATGCGCCGCGGGCTTCCCGCTGGCAGCCGGGGCTGGGCGGGTCAGCTGCACGGGTTCTGGACGAAGACGTTCAGCGCGGCCATGGAGATGCCGTTCGAGAATGTCTCGCTGCGCGCCCGCACCAACCTCGCCGAACTGTACGAACTGGTGGTACGCCGGCCCCGCGGCGTTGGCCCGCTGGCCGGTGGCGCACGGTCCGGGCCGGCCGAGGACGCCAGCCAGCGGGGGCCGGGCGGCTCCGGACCCGCTGAGGCGAGCTGGGAGGCGGGGGAACGCCGCGGCCGGGACGGCTATCAGCGGGCCGGCCGGCAGCACAGCGACGACAACCACGACGGCCGGCGGCCGGCCGAGCTGCGTAAGGATCTCGATGGCGGAGGGTTCCCGGGCAGCGGAGCCGGAAATCCCGGGGACGGCCACCGGAGCGTTGACTACCAGGCCGATGGTTATCAGATAGATGATTATGGGGCGGATGGCTACCAGGCCGACGATGAGGGCTGGTCGTGACTGACTCGACCCTGGCCCGAGCCACGCCGACGGTCGTCGAAATCGATCTCCGTACCCGGTACGCCGAAGTCATGGATGTCGAGCGCTTCTCCGACATCCAACGGGTCTTCATCCGGGATCTGGGGGTGGCGGAGAGCGACCCCGGCCGGGTGCTCCTGATCGACGACTCCCGATCGCTCGTCGAGCATGCTCCGGGGCTTGAGCGGATCATCACAGCTCGATCGGTGAACCAGGTCGTCTGCCTGGTTGTCGGCCCGCCCAACGCCGAGTATGCGCAGCCGGCGCACGTTGATGGCCATGGTTACCCGACTGACCGCGGTGGCGCTGACCGCGGCGGAGATCCCGATCCGTATGCCGCCGATACCTACGACCACGACCGCCGGTACGTGGCTGACCATGGCCAGTCCGGCTACGGCGAGTCCGGCTACGGCGAATGTGACACAGGAGAGCCCGGCTACGACGACGTCACTGTCGGCCATCCCGATATGGATGATCGTTCCTGGGTGGGCGGCGGCTATGGAGAGCGTCCGGGCAGGGGCGAGGCGGGCGGCGGACCGCCGCGTTCGGACCGCTCGAGCGAGTCGGTGCGGGCCGCGGCCAACCGTTCCGGCGGTGACCGCGGGCGCTACGGTAGCCGGCCCGGCCGCGGGGGTGGCGGCGCGGGCGCGGCCAGCTCCACCGGTGGATCATCCGTGGGTGCCTTCCCCGCGGACGGTTCCGGTCCACGCGGTGGAACCCGTCTCGACCCGGCACGAATCGGGCTGGTGAAACCGTTCGTCCTCCGGGCGCCGGTGGCCACGCTATGGGTGAGTGATGCCCGCGGAGTCGGCTGGGGCATGGGCCAGACCCAGCCGCAGTCTCTGCCGTCGTTCCTGGACGACGCCGACGACGGTCCGGTGCTGTCGGCGTTACGGGACGCCCTGTGCCAGCACGAGGTCTTCGACGCCGTCGCCGAGAAGGTCGGCTCCATGGCGGATGCGACGGCCGCGCCCGGTCTGCGCGCGGTGGTCGGCAGGGTGGATGACGGAGTGCTCGCCGACGCCCAGTTACGGGCGCTCGATCGGTTGCTCGCCCCGCATCTGGACGCCGATGGGGCGAGCGAGCCACCATCGGATCTCGTCACCGGCCCGCTGCCCCTGTTCCTTGGGATGAACGACCGCCGCGCGGACACCGTGCTGCGGCCCGACGGCTTGATCAGCTCGTCGTTGCAGGCCTGCGGGAGCCGGATCGCCGACGCCGCTGCCGCGGTAGCGGGCATGCGTGGCTGGCGGGTGCTGTTCACCGGCCGTCAGCCGGGGATGGCCGTCCGGTCAGCCATGCGACAGGCCGCGGCCCAGCTCGCCGAACTGCGGGAGAACCTGCGGGCCGAGTTCATCGAGATCGACGGCAGCCGCGGGCTCGACCAGGCCCGGCGTAACCACCTGGCTGAGCTGGGCGTGGTGACCAGCGAACCCGCCGGCACCACTGCCCGGTCGGTAGTCAACAGCCTGCGCCTCCTTACCGACAACGCACTGGACGCGGGCCACTCCGTCGTCGAGGTCTCCCAGTGGCTCTCCGAGATCGCCCGGCGGCTGTACCCGCGGGGGAGCCGTGAGTACGTCGACGACCTGGACCGCATCTGCCCGGACGATATTCTCGACAATCTCGATAATCCGGACAGGCTGCGGTTGAGTCTCGCCGCGCCGTGGGTGCTCGGCCCGGTAGCTCTGTTCTGCTTCCTGGCCGCGCTGTGGTCGCCGCTCGTCGGTGTCGTCGGTGCCGTTGTCAGCCTCGTGCCGGCTCTGGCGATCGTCATGATTGTTGTGCTGGGTGGTTGGCTGCTGCTGAACGCACGCCAGGTCAGCCCGGACGAAGCGGGCGCGCTGGACTTCCTCGCGCTGCTGGCTGTCGCTCTGGTCGCGGCGGGCGGCGGTTGGTATCTGCAGTGGTCCGGCCGGCTGGGGATCATCCCCGCCTCGATCCGGCCGGCACTCGCGGCTGTCGGGCTGGCCGGGCTGCTGCTGTGGCCGCTGCGGGTGTGGGTGTCCGCGGTACGGCGTTGGCAGCCGTGGTCCGGTGGTGCTGTTCCGGTGGTTGACGACCTCCGCGCTTTGGTCTGTCGGGTCGCGTTGTACGAATGGGTGCTTGCCGACAGCCGGCGGGACGCGCACGACGCCACGAACGCGCTGACCGGCGCGTTGCTGGACATGCAGACAAAGCTGACCGATCATGCAATGCTCCTGCGCGGGCATCCCATCGGGGAGCAGCCGGACGCGGTGCCCGGGATCGACGTCGAGGTTGCGGCATTGCTGCGTGACCAGCGGGGGGAGATCGCCAGAGTCGTCCAGGAGGATCTGGTCGATCTGATCCAGACCGCGCTCCAGCGCTGCTGGAAAGATCTTGAACGGGGTGCGCCGGACGCGCTGCCGAACTACGTGTCCGCGGAAGCCGAGCACCTCCTTGACGTCTACGCCGAACATCTTGCCCGGCGGGGCGTCCACGAGGCCCCGCCGTTCGGCCGGCCGGGGGAACGGCGGGCGGTGCTCGTCGACGCCGTCTGGACGGAGTCGCGCCGGGTCGCTGGCGTGCTGCGGGCCACCAGGCTCGACGTCGGCATCCAGCAACTGTGCGGGCCGGAGGAACTGAGCTACCTCGATGTCGCGCCGGACCGCGCGGACCTGATCCGTTTCGCGCCGCGCGTGGTCAGGGCCGTGCTCGGCCGCGGTGCCGCCCGCGCGGCCCGCCATGCCGGCGGTTCTGATATCCCATTTCCCGGAAGCGACCTGGTCTGGACGACCGGCGGGCAGGTCGCCGGTGTGCTGCGCCTGGTCCGGCTGCGTTCCGGCGTGGTCGAGACGCCCGCGGAGGGCCGGCTGTGACACGTCCCGGTTCGACATCGGAGCCGCCGGAGGGCGGACAGACCAGACGCGAGGACGCCGGGTCCGCTGCCCGCGGCGGACGCCGGCCCGGCCGGGACGAGCCGGCCGGCGCCGGCCGCCGCGGTACGAACGGTTCGTCACCGGGCGCCTTCCCTGCCGGCGGTGATCCACGCAGGGAGCCGGCCACCGGACGGGCCGACAGCCTGACCGAACTCAGCTACGTCACGACCTACGGCGAACGGGAGCAGCTTCGGATCCGGGCCGGTGACTGGGAGGAGCCTGGCCAGCGCCCGCCGTCACGATCCGTCCCCTACCGTCGGCGCCGGGTGTCCAACCCGGACTCCAATCAGGAGTTCGTCCAGAAGATGCTGCCAAGAGATCAGGTGACCGCGGACAGCTGCGACCTCATCGACAACGAGATCCAGATCGGGCTGCATCTACTGCGGACGATCGGCGAGACTCGATACCCGGTGGAGCTGTCCAGGCTGGTCGGCTATGACGCGGATGCCGAGGAGCCGTTCATCCTGCTCGCCGAGCGAGGCGAGCCTGCCGGCCTGTTCAGCAGGAAGATATCGGCGACGAAGTACGAACAGTTCCAGGTCAGCCTGTTCCGGGCGTTGAGCATTCTGGAGGCGGCCAAGGTCGTGCACCGCAACATCACCCCGGGGACGGTCCGCTGGAACGACCCGCGGGTGCAGATCACCGACTTCCAGCACGCCCGGCTGAGCGGCGAGCCGGCCGGCCCGGCTCCGTCGCCTCGCTGGGCCGCGCCCGAGGCGCGCCATGGTGGCCTCCCCGCGGATCCCGCCGCGGACCTCTGGAGTGCCGGCCTGGTAATCGTCCAGGTGGTGGGGGGACCGCTTCCGCCCGGTATGACGGGGCCGCCCGATCTGCACGCCGTCGGTGGCGGACTGGACCGGACGCTGGAGGGTATCTTCGCACCAACTCCCGCAGGCCGGCCGTTGATCGAGCTGTTCATGCGGGACCTGGGTGCTTTGCGGGATTTCGTCCCCGTCGGGGCCTACCCGGGACCGGTCACGATGGATCCACGTTTTCTGGAGGGGCGCCGGCGGTTCGCTGAGTTGTCCAGGAGTAAGAGCCGGACCATCCCGACCTTCGACACTTATTCTGGTGACCGCTCGTGACCACTGATAGCGGCGGCTTCCGCTCGTCCAGACACACCGTCCGCTGCCCGATCTGCCTGGACGAGTTCGTCTGGGAGGACGAGCGCCAGCTGTATGAGCGGATCGACACCCCAGTGGCCGCCGAACGGTACCGCCTGCTGGAGATCCCAGCGACCACCTCCGCCATCAAGCGCCGGGACCGCGAGCTCGACGCGTGGAAACGCTGTCCGGACAGCGATGGCGAGCTGACGGCCCCTGACGGTTCCAGGATCGACCATTACCTGCCGGAGGCATACGCGAAGTACGGCCGCCCACTGGTCATCGGCTTTGTCGGTTTCGCCGAGAGCGGTAAATCCCACCTGCTCGCCTCGATGGTCGGTGAGATCGAGTACGGCCGGCTGGAGACACTGGGCCTGGATGCGGACCCGGTGGACGCGGGCGTCCACCAGAACTATCTCAGCGAGTTCGTCGACCCGTTGTTCAACGACGGGGAGGCGATCCAGAGCGACGGGATCGGCACGTCAGAGAGCGGCGCCGAGTTCAAGGACGCGTTCCTGCTCTCCAATCCCGACCTGGGTGTGACCCGGGCGGTGACGTTCTTCGACATCTCGGGCGAGATTCTCGCGGAGCGAAGCCCCTACACCCAGTTCATCCTGGCGATGGATGCGCTGATTTTTGTGGTTGACCCGGATGTCGCGATCAGGGACCAGGCCGGTGGCTCCAGCGGATGGAACCGGCCACTTCGACGGGACAACGCGTTCGCCACTGTTCTGCACCGTTTCCGTGATCAGGAGGCTGCGCGGGAGAAGCCGGTCGCCATCGCAATCACCAAATGTGATCGATGGCGTTTCGAACAGCCGGTCTCGTCCTGGCTGCGCAGGGATGGCCTGAGCCCGTACCGGTTGGCCCGGCAGCCCGATCTGGCCGCGATCTGGGCCGAGAGCGCCGACGCCTTCGCCTTCCTTCACCAGAACCATGCGCAGGCGTGGCTGCGACCTTATTCGTTGTTCTCCAAGGCGACGTTGCACTTCGTCTCAGCGACCGGTTCGGAGGCTGTCGAGCTGATCTCGCCCCGGAAGGGCGACCCGAACGCACCCGCTGTGGGCGTCAGGAAATTCGCTCGGGGAGTCCGGCCCAAGAGAGTGCTTGATCCGCTGGCGGCGATCCTGGCCATGAGCGGCATGTTGGGTGACGAGGCCCGTACCGTCGGCGGTGATTCCGGGAGGCCGGAAGAGGGTGGAGATCGCTGATGTCCCGACCGCATACACCCGACCAGGAGATGCCCAGCTCGATTGCCGTCGACTATCTGGTCTACCGGTACGACCCGCCGCGGCGTGGTGGCGGCCGTTCCGGCTTTGCGCCAGCGGAATCCAACCTGCAACCAGCCGAACGCGAGTGGTGGCACGAATCGTATCGCCACTGGTGGGAACCGAGAGGTACCGACATCAGGTGGGGGCCGAGCGTCTGCTATCTGATCGCTCGGGACCTGGCCGGCAGGAACCGGGCTATACTCTGTTACCGTAAAGCTGGTACCAGCGTAGCGCGAAGAGATACCGTCAGCTTCCTGTTGATCGCATCGCCGGCTGAGCTCACGGCCGGTGTTGCCTTGGCACTGGCTGACTGGAGCTGGGCCGCGGGTACGTTTTTCGATCCGGCGATCAAGCCCAATCTCCATTGGTACATGGAATCCGTTGCCCGACAGCGGGCGCGGGTGCCGTCCAAAACCACCCCCTATGTTGTTCCGGCGGCCGGTGACGGCAGGTACGAAAACATCCTGATGCGGATAATTGTTGATCTCCTGGAAAAATCCAATGAGAATTATTCCCATCACCTGCTCGTACCGGGGGTCGAGCCGAACGATGCGGCCCGGTTGTTGGAGAATGCGCTTGGCGCACTGGACAACGATTGCTGTCAAGCTCTCGCCAGGCGTTTTTCATTCTCGACTTCACAGAAAGACAACATACCGGCCGCTACGGCGCCGCGGGTGGTTTTCGCGACCCAGAAATTCACCTGGCAGGGTCGTGATGTGACCATCCTCGACGGCCGGGAAAGCCTGCCGGACCAGATTTTCCTAACGGCTGCCAATATTCTTGTGCGGGTTTCCCGTCGAACTGATCGCCATATTTTCGACGAGGTTGTGTCGGAACCGTTCAACCAGGATGATCCCCGCGGGTGGTGCGAGCGGCTGACGGAGAATTCCGGCCTACGGGGATGGCTGAGCTCGCCGGAGGGGCCTTCCATCCCGCGTCCTGCCCCTGTCTCGCCCGCGGCCGAAATGCCGGCAACCCCATCTTCGGTCCCGTCCCCGGCCAGCATACCCATAAGCCCGGGGAAGCCTCTGCACCCCCTGCCTCTCAGGGAGCATGTGAGCGCCGTATATGGAACGGGGATCCAACGGGTAGCGGAAGAGACGGATACTGAGATCGCGGTCGTCAACATTCTTGTCGACATGATTCGCGATATGGCCTGGCTGACGAACGGGGACGTCCTCGGACTGCGGGCGGTCAGCCAGCTCGTATTCGCTCCGGGGAGTGATTTCGTTCCTTCGCAATTTGATCTTCCTCGCCGTACCGGCAGTGTTGATACAAAACTGCCCAATTATATTCTGCGGGTGGTTGACGAAACGGTTTTCGCGATCTTAAATAGAAGAAGTGATGTAATCGGCGAGCTGCTCGGAGGCGTCAATGCCGCTGCGGTCGCCGCTGATTCAAGCTACGTGCGGCCGCCCGCGGAGGCGGCCGAGCTGAGCAGGACGGTCCAAGAGCTTCGGTCTCGTTTGGCACGGAAACGGCAGGAGTCGAAAGAGGCCGCGGCCAGGGAAGCACGCGACGCGGTGGGCGCTCTGTGCGAGGGCCGGCTCCTGGCGGGCATGCGGGACGAATCGTCCCGCATCACAGCACAGAATCCGCCATCCACTTTCGAAATCATTGACCTGCTCGTCGATCTGTTCCGGCTCGGCGGTGGGCTGACCGGCCCGCACGTCGCCACCTTGCATTGGATATGTCTTCGCCGCTTCCGTGATAGTCCGTTCCCGATACCCTCCGTTGTCGCGAATGACACCCAGGCGCTCGAGGACCTCCGTACCGAGGTCCGGAGATGGAAGCGTACGGTCGAGAACCGTGCGTTTGAGGAGGCGCTTCGAACTGAATGCGCCGCGCGGGTCCAATACGGCCGGGAAATTGTTCAAAAGGTAATTTCTGATGTCACGGTCGTGGATCTGCACGACCAGGAATTGATCGACCGCCTGGTCGCGGGGATTTACTCGCTGGCCGGTGAGCCGATCGGTCCGGAGATCCGACGAGAGCTTGAGAAGCTACGCGGACAGGCACACCGGGCATTCGAGCGCGATCGTGCCACGGCTACAGTCCCCCCAACGGAGCCTCCGCCGACGGTGGGCTCATATCGTCCTCGGGATCCTGATGAAAGCCCGATCGCCACTCAGCCGACCATTTCCCGGCCCACAGGTGCTGATCTGACTCCTCTCGGACCAGCACCGCAGGCCGATGCCGATTACCGGCGGTCCCAGAACAACCGGCAGCCAACCTGGTCGTCGTCGCCCTCAACCTACGTTCCGCAGGCACTTCCCCCAGGGCAGCAGTCCCACCGTCCCGAATGGACTCCGGCTGCCGGGACTGGCACTTCCCCCGCCAGCGGCGTGGAGCAAAGCGGCCGACCTGGGAGGATAAATCTCGGGGACCCACGTGTCTTCGTTCCTATTATTTTTCTCATTTTCCTCATTCTCGTTGTTCTCATGATTGTGATAGCTGGCCAAGAAAAAAGTCCCGTTGGTATTTCTGTCGTTGGGGCGGACGGCGATTTCAAGAATGTTGTCAACAGCGGCGGAGTGTGGCAGGCGCCTGACGTCCCCGCGGTCTTCGCCGAGGCCGCGCTGCATGCGGCGAGCGCACGGCCAGCGCCGGATAAGATTATGCTGACGGTTTCCAGGAAGTGGCAGGACAGGGCTGTCAGCGCTTTGGACGGCGCCAGCGTCGAGGGCATCGGGGGTGTCAGTAGCAAGCCCGCCGGGGCGATTGTTATAATCGATCCCAAGGACGGCGGGGTACGGGCGGTCGCCACCCATGGCCAGGCGGCTGGCAACAACAATCTCGCCGTGGGCCTGGCTGTTGATCCCGGTGAGCTCACCGCGGTGCTCAGCGCGGTCGCGATGGACAAGGACGCACTCTCCCGGCTTGTCAACCCCAGCTCCGGGGAAGAAAAGTGCGGGAAGTTTCCGGATATGATTCGGTACCTCTGCCCGGGAACCGCGGCGTTCCTCCAACAGCAGCTGATCCAGGGCAGCTCGCTCGACAGGGTGCAGAAGATCGCGTGCGGTCTGGGATTCGACGGTATGCCTCATTCGGTGAACGGCGTCCAGGTCGCGGCGTCGTCGATACTGCTGGGGAAGAGCTGCGGGGCCACGTCAGCGGTGGCTGCTGATGCCCCGATCCGGGTCACGCCCTTTCAGCTGGCGGTGGTGGCGTCCGCATTGGCGGCCGGGAGCAACGGTAATCCTCCGCCCTGTCCGCATCTTCTCGTCGAAGCTCCAGCGAACAGGTGCGCGATCGGGATCGGTGACGTGAGGCTGGCTGTTGAGGCAGCGCAGGAAATACGCAAAGCAACGGCGGAGGGAAACCCGGGCTTTGCGCTGATGACGAGCTCGACCAGCGCCGGCTTTGTCGATGGCGACAAAGCCGGCTGGGCGGTCGGTTTCGCCCCGGCCAATAATCCAACAGTTGCTATCGCGGTGTGTGTGAGCGCTGCCACCACGGACCCGCAATCGGTACGGCTGGCCGCAAGGGATACCGCGGTCGCGGTTCTCCGGGAGGTCCAGTGATCTTCGCCGGAGGGCGCGGCTCGCGCGACGGCAGCCCGCTGGCTACCGGGCGGCTGCGTCGTCGGTGACCAGGTCACCGACGACGATAGTGGTGTCGTCGCGGGCTCCAGCGATCATAGCGGCGTCCACAAGCGCGTCGGCGGCCTGTTCGGGGCTCATGGTGCCGAGTTCCATCAGCAGACCGTCCAGCTGTTCGGGTGTCATGACCTTGGTGATGCCGTCGCTGGCGAGGACGACCCGGTCGCCGGCCTGGACCGGCTCCTCCAGCAGGTCCAGTTCCACCTGTTCGTTGAGGCCGATCGCGTTCAGCAGCGGCCCGTTCTTGATGGCGTGCGGGGTGGTGAGCCGGCGAGGCCGGCCACGCCCGGGCTGCAGCCACACGGTGCTGTCCCCGACATGCGCGACGAACAGGGTCTCACCCGTGTCATGCTGCCGGCCGAGAACGACGACGTCGAGGGTGCAGGCCATGCCGTGCCAGGACGGCTCCTGCAGCGGCTTCTCCCGGACCGTCCGGTTGGCCCGGTCGAGCGCTCCCCGCAGGCCGTCGCGGGGGTCGGCCGCGTACTGCGGGCGGAAGCTCGCCACGGTGGTCACCGCAAGGGTGGAGGCGATCTGGCCGGCCGCTTCGCCACCGACCCCGTCGGCGACCGCCAGCAGGCCGTCGAGGACGACGAAGGCATCCTCGTTGGGACCGCCGCGCTTGCCTCGTCGGGTCCGCCCAGCGGCGGCCAGCCGCAGCGCTGGCGAGGTGGAGACATCGGGCTCGTTCGCGACCAGCGGGGATACCGGGGGAATCGTCTGCTCCGGTGGCAGCGTCGCGGCGGGGTCCTCCCGCGGGCCGCCAACCGCACCGGCGCCGGCATTGCCGTGGTCCGAATAGTCGGCGCTCATTCGAGTGATCGCCGTTTCGTCGGTACCAAAGCCATCCTGGCCGCCGGGCATGCCTCGTTCCACGTTGCCAGGGTACGGCCCGTCAGCACGGTGGCCGGCGGCGTGAGGCACGTCAATGCCTGTTGTCGCGGCCGGGGGCGGGTCGACGGGTGGCGGTGTCCACCCGGTCGTGTCCTGTTGACGGGGCTGTCCGGCGGCGGATGCCGCCGCGTTGACCGGTGCGGCTGTGGTGACCGCGGTCGCCGTGGCTTCGAAATCCCGATGCGCGGAGTCGTGGGCCGGCTGGGTCGACCAGACGTCCGGCTGCCTGTCGTCGGACAGGTCGGACAGCGTGACGTAGGCGGTCGTCGGTGGTTCACCGGATGGCGGTGGTATTGGCGTGGTGGGGGCCCCTGCGGTCCCTGAAAAGGCCGGCTGGCCCAGGCTGCCGGGGCCGGCGGAAGCCGCCGGTCCACCCGGTCCAGCCGGTCCACCCGCGCTGGCCGGACCCGCGCTGGCCGGTCTACCCGGTACGCCCGCTCCAGCGGCGCGGGTGGCAGCGGCCGGGTTTCTCAGGGAGCCCCGCAATGTCGCGAGGACCCCCTGCCGCCGACGTCGGCGTTGTCTGGGCCGTGGGCTCCCGGTGGGCGCCGCCGAGCGTGGCGGATGCGCCGGCCCTGGGCCGAATCCTGAGGCGCGGCTGGAGACGACGACGAAGAGAATCGCGCCGATCAGCAGCACCACGATCAATGTGATGGGTACCACCGAACTGTCCATGGCCTCCGTCCCCCACGTGCGGGTATTCCGATCACGCTAGCGGACGTCCGCGCTGGCGTCCCCCGTACCCACTCAATGGCATCAAGGCAGATCAGCCGATGGATGTGTCGCGACATCGACACAAGGGACCGACACGACTTGACCAGCGCTGACGAGCAGTGTCCGAAACGGGTCAGACCAGTGTCAGGCAGCCGTGCCATCGATGCCAGGACGAACCCGCGGGGACGGAGACGGTCCGTGGTCCGATGGGTGGCCGGGCACCGGTCAGGCCCGGACTGGTGCCCGGTCGGCGCACCGCAGGGCGCTGCGGGCGTGCTCGGCAAGGGCGGCGGCCCGAGGATGCCCGGCGATCTCGATCGCGCTGCACAGGGTCAGCACATCAACCCTCGCGTTCTCCGACGCGACGCAACCGGCCAGGTCGATCGCCTGGTAGCCGAGGTCGACAGCCTGCTCGACCTCGCCCGCGTCGACCTGGGCCACGCCTAGCCAGACCCGGTGGTGAACCAGCTCTCGCGGGTATTCACAGGCGTTGAGCTCGTCGACGGACCGGCTCAGATGCCCGATGGCGCTGGCGGCATCACCGAGGCACAACAGAGCCTTGCCGGCGTAGTACTCGATGGTCGACCGGGAGCACCAGTACACATAGTCCGGGTCCTGGGTGGGGTCGGCCCGCTCGATCTGGGTGAACGCCTCGGCGATCTCGGTCCGCACAGCCTGGATGTCGCCGGCCTGAGCGTGCGCGATGGCCAGGGAGCCGGCGAGTACCGCCTTCTCAGTCGCTGTGAGGACGTTCGCGGCACCCGCGCGGGCCGCGCGCAGCAGGATGACCGCGTCGGCGGGTTCGCCGTAGCGCACCGCCTGCTCGGCCATGCAGCGCAGGATGTTGGCGCCGATGGCCCGATCACCGGCCTCGTGGGCAGTACGCAGCGCTACCAGCCAGAACTGCTGGGCGATCTGGTGGCGGCCGCTGTCGAACGCGGCCCAGCCCGCCAGCCGGGCGAGTTCCGCCGCGACGGCATACAGCCGCGCGCGTTGGTCCTGGCTGTACGCGCCGGTGCGCAGCAGCCGGACGATCACCCGTAGCTCGGATACCGCAAGCCCGTGTACGTCTTCCCCGCCGAGGACGTCGTCCATCCGCCGCAACGCGTCGACGCGCTCGGTGAAGCCGGCGACGAGCGCCTCGTTGATGTGCCTGCCGTTGAGTACCGCCACGGATCGGACGGGAGGCGCGACGAGCCAGGAGTGGACGACCGCGCCGAGCGTCGCGCTGGTGAAGGTGAGGACGGCGGGCCGTTGGACGCGGCTGGTCACCTCTTCCAGCGCGGCGTCAAGCCCATCGGACGCCCACAGGTGCTGGAGCGTCCATGGTGGGGCGTCAGCGGTCAGTGTGATTCCGTTGTGAACAAAACCGGCGCTGGCGGCGGTGGCCGCCGTGCCACGGCGAGAACGGCGGGCTCCAAGTTCCCGAGAAGCCCGTGACCGCCCGAGCAGACTGCTGGGTTCTCTCACGCCCGGCCTCCTCAAAATGGCCAGTCAGGAAATAGTCGTTGGCCTTGCAGCCGTAGTCGTAGGCTTCATCGTGATCACAGGTTGGTACCCGGGACATTCCAAGATAAACAGCAAAACCAGGCCGACGACTGCCGCTGGTGCAGCGTACGTCAGGCTCGGGGGCGGAACAAGTAGTGCAAGATTGCGTCCGCGGTGTTGTTATATCCCGAAGTGTGCAAGAAACCCAACGGTCGACCGGCTGTTGAGGTTCAACAGGTCGATGGTTGTGGTTGTTCAACCTCGTTGCCGCAACGTCCGTTCAGGCGGTGGCCGGGCTGCTGGCCGGGCTGGTGGCCGAGGTGCTGGTCGCGTTCACGGGCTGCTCCGGCACGCTGGGAATCCGTCCCGGCCGGCTGTTTGGCCCGATCATTTTGGCCCGATCATTCGGGACGGTCCCGAAGGCTGGGCACGGCTGGTGATCTGGAATGGTTTTCAAGGGCTGGGAAAATCCGGCTGCTCAGCTTCGCGCAGGATCTTCGCGCAAGCGGCGTCCGCGTAGCGGTGGCGCGAATATCATGCGCGTGGTCGCGGCGGAATCCCGCGCACGCAATTCCCGGTGTGCCGAGCGAAGGCCCCGGC
>NZ_CAKJTR010000051.1:27751-30727 GCF_917627355.1 Protofrankia sp. Cj3
CGCTCTCAGGGATTATTGATCTTTGGCATGCCCGGTGGGCCCGGGGGCCGTGGAGAGGGGTTCCCGACCCTCCGTCCAGAGCCGGGAACCCCTTGTATCCTCTGACGCTCGAGCGCGCCGCGGGGTTGGCGTCGAAGGCCGGTCAGATCTGGCGGCCCGGTCCTGATCAATCCCGATCGGTATTGATCAGCCTCGATCGGGGTGGACGAGGTCGAACACATACAGGCCTCCGTCGCCGCCGACGACAAGCCGGTCGTCGGTCGAGTACCAGGCGACCGAACGCAGCGGTCCGTCCACTGTCAACGCGGCGATGCACTCGAACGAACCGGTATGCCATACCCGGACCGACTGGTCGTCACCGGTGGTTGCGAGATATCTGCCATCGCGGGTGAAAGCGAGGTCGGTCACTCGGCCCGCGTGGCCGGTGACGGTTCTGGCCGCGGAACCGGTCCGATGATCGAAAACGTGGATGTTGCCGTCGATGGCCCCGCACACGACATCGTGACCGCTCGGCGCCAGCTTCATCACCGCCACCGTGAATCCCTCCCACTGGATGGTATCCAGTGGTCTTCCGGTCGGGAGGCTCCAGCGCCGGAAGGTGCCGGTGCCGTCGACGGAAACCAGGGTCCTCTCGTCAGCGGTGATGTCGATCGCGCGGACGTACTGTTCGCAGTGCAGGGACGTGGTCGTGCCCCGCCGGATCCGCAGTCGCCTCGTGGTGTCGGCAACCGCGGTCAGGCGGCTGACGTGGATCCATCGGCCGAGCCGTCCGGCGAAGGCTATGTACTGATCCTGTGGACTGATCACTACTTGGGCGGGCGGCTGGACGGACGGCATGCGGGCAAGCGGCTGGCCTGAGCCGGTCTCGTAGAGACGGACGTAGTGGTCCTCCCCGGCGAGGGCGAGGATTTCGCCGTCCCGGCTGACCGCGAGCGAGGTGATTCCGGCGCCGGGCAGGACCCGCAGCTCGAGCCTGCTGGAGGAGTCCACCAGATGGACGCCGTCATGTTCCGCCGCGGCGAACCAGCCGTCGTTCGGGTGCGTCAGCACCGCGGCGGTACTGCCCGCGAAGACCGGCCGCTCGACCGGGCGGAAGCTTCGTCCGGCCCCCGGCCAGGCGCGGGAGGCGTCCCACAACCGGACGGTCGTGTCCTCGCCTGCTGAGATGATGGTTCCGTCCTCGTTGAGGGCGACTGCGGTGACCGGACCGGAGTGTCCGTGCAGGACCGCCCGCCGGTCGTCGTCGGTGAGGTCCCAGACCCGGACCGTTCCGTCGTGGCCGCCCGAGACCAGCCGGTCGAGGCTGGGATGTACGGCCAGTGCAGTCACTTTTCCGGTGTGGCCGGAAAACGAGTGGGTCACCGTGCCGGTGGACCATTTTGTGATCTCTATCCGTCCGCTTTCCTCGCCGACGACGAGCCGTGAGCCGTCCGCGGTCAGCGCCACACAATGGCGCGGGCTCAGCCGTACCTGACGTGCCTGGCTTATATTGGTCGCGAGATTCACGAAATAGAAGACGTCGATCTTGCCGCCGGCGCAGACGATATGGTTCCCATCCGGGCTGAATGCCAGCGGCTTCGCGCTCATGATGCCACGGATGACCCGGCGCTCCTGGCCGGTGTCGACATCGATCACCCGAAGCGAGTCCTGATCGGTGCAGGCATACCAGCGGCCGGTCGGATCAAGCAGCGGTGAGCGGCCGCCCGCGAAGGGACGGGTCACGGTGAGGTCGCCGGCCGCCACGTCCAGCCGCAGCAGGAAACCTTCGCTTGTCGTGAGGAGGAGATACTTCGAATCAGGAGTAAACCGGACGGAGAGGATCAACCCGCTCTTCGCCGGAGGAAAAACCATGCTTTGCTGGCCGCCGCTGGTCTCGCTGACCCGAACGGATGTGTCCGAACCCGCCGCCGCGACCCATCGACCATCCGGACTGGCCGCGATACCAACGACAACGCGTGGGTTGCCGGTGAGGACACGCAGCAGGGCGGGGTCTGGGAGATCGGGCATCGGCCAGGCGGGGGTGATGCGCCCGGCTGGCTGGGCCGCGCTGAAGGTCCGGGCTGCCGCGCCGAAGTCCGGATCATCCCATAACCGGCTGACGAGGGTGGCCGCCTGCGCGTGCGCGGGGTCGGTCGGAGTCAGCAGGTAGGCGTTCTGTTCGATGCGGGTCCGCAGCAGGGGCGCACGCGGGTCCCGGGCCAGCGCCAGGTCCGCGTTGATCGCGGCGACTCCGTGCAGCCGCAGGCGAGCTGTTACCCAGCGTAAGTCAATGACCAGTGCGTCCAGCTCGATCCCTGCCGGGTCACGTGCCGTGTCGTCAGTGGTGCTCTCGGCGGTATCGGCGGTCGTGTCGTCGGCGGTATCGGCGGTATCGGCCGCTGTGTTGTCGATCATGTCGGCCATGCCAGCTATGCTGGCTAGGCGCAGGTGTCCGGCGAGGTGGTTCCACAGGTAGGGCTCGTCGGGCGAAAGCGCCCACCAGGCGGTATGCCCATCCGGTTCGGTTGGGAGGCCGATACGGTGCGCGTCTATCAGCGCGCGGTGCAGCGACGGTAACCGATCAGCGTCACCGCCAGGCCGGTCGGCGGCGTATTCGTGGCGCAACGCGCGGCGGATGTCGTCATGCAGCCGCAGCCCTGGTTCGGTCGCGCCGGCCGCGGTCGCGAGGGCGAGGCGTAACAGGTCGCCGCACAGACGGCTGCTGTCCTGCGGACTCAACTGGTCCAGCTGGGCCCAGAAACGTTCAAGCGTGACATACGGGATCGTCACATCCTCACTGAACACCGCAAGCGCCGTGACGAGCGGCAGGCGATCGTCACCGATCAAGGTCAGGCTGGCCGCGACCGCTGAGCTGACCGCATCGGAGCGCGATTCGCCGTCCGTAAGTGGGGACGGAAGGGTGTTGGACGGTGTTGCGGGCCATGACGGACCGGATGGCGGTGGACCGGACGGCGGTGGAGCGGATAGCGCTGGAGC
>NZ_CAKJTR010000052.1:0-14601 GCF_917627355.1 Protofrankia sp. Cj3
ACCCTCGACCAGCTCTTCGGCTAGCCGGTAGGCGCATCTGGAGCATCGAGGAGGCTTCATGCGTGATGCATGAATCGTGGTAGCGTGGACCTATGAGCGAGTCCGCCGACGGGGGCATCATCCAGGTGCGCGATGTCGATCCGACGACGCTCGCGGTCCTCCGCGAGCGTGCCAGATCGCTCGGCCAGTCACTGTCCGGGTACCTGCGGGACCTGATGGATGCCGACGCGGCCACGGAGACCAACGCCGAGGTTATCGCTCGCATCGCGCGAGACAGGGAACCGGTGGAGCTCACCATGGACGACATCCTCGCGGCGCGCGACGAGGGACGGCGTTGACCCTCACGTACGTGGTTGACTGCTCGCTCGTCATTGATGTGCTGTCCGTCCGCGATGGCGACGAGGTGCTCCGGCAGCGCCTGTCCGCCCCGCGCGCGCTGCACGCCCCGCACCATCTCGACGTCGAGGTCGCGTCAACAGTCCGCGGGCTTGCCGCCGGGAAGAAGATCACTGGCCATCGCGGCGAGCAGATGCTGGCTGACTACGCGCGCCTGCGGATCACCCGTCATCCGGTCTGGCCCTACCACCCCCGGATGTGGGAACTGCGGCACAACCTCGGCGCCTACGACGCCGCCTACATCGCGCTCGCCGAAGCACTCGGCTGCGAGCTGCTCACCGGCGACACGAAGCTCAAGAACGCTGCCGGACACCGCGCGACAGTCATCGTCACCCGGTAGCGGAACCGGGCTCGCTTCCCAGCGTACGGCCCGCTGGTGTCGACGGCCTTCATCGCCGGGTTCGCTCCAGCGTGGCACGTACCAGGTCAGCGGTCAGCATCGGCATGTCCGTATCAGTGACGGCGATCACACCGTCACTCTCGTCTACCAACGTCATTGATGTCGGTGTCGGAGCGATCTCCAGTCGCCCATCCCGTTCCGCGATCTCCAGCGTCTGACCCGCGGTGAGCCCGAGAGCGTCACGTAGCGCCTTGGGGATGACGACGCGCCCGGCGGCGTCAATGACCGTCCGCATGCCAAAAATTTACCATCGGCTGCCCTGAATGGCTTTCCAGCGAGGGCTGAGCCAGGAAGAATCCGACGCTGCCAGCGGCGGCGAAGACGCTCATCATTGACTCGCGTCCACTCGAGCAAGCTCTCATCGAGCGGTTCGAGTTCGAGCTTTCTCTCGGACGGTAGCTGGGCTGTGGCACACTGATTACGCTCATGCGCGACTACCGGGCCGCAGGGCCGGGCGGCGCTGCGCGGTCAGCGGCGGCTGCCGTGTGCGTTGGGGTCGTTCGGCGGGATCGACGCGGGGTCGACGTTCAGTTTCCTGCCGTCCCAGTGGAACACCACGTCGGTGGTTCCGCCGCTTGGGCAGCACGCCTTGTCCGCTGGTTCGTACAGGTCGTAGCGCAGGACGACGGTCGTCTGCGTCGCGGACACGAAGTGGATGCCGGCGCTCGGTTCACTGAAGTCCTTACCGATCAGGTCGGTGCCGACGAAGAAGAATCCAGACTGGCGGGGCGTGCCGGATGCGCTGTTGGGCGTGCTGGGCGTGCTGGGCGTGCCGCCGCCTTGACCGATCAGGACATTAAGATTCCGGCCCACGGCGAAGCCGGTGTGGTCGATCACGGTGAAACCCTGCGCGTTGACGATGTTTGAGGCCTCAGCCAGGGTGAGAGGCGCATGCGTCGGCGGCTGGGTGGTCGTCCGCGGCGGGGTGACGGGCGGTGGCACGGTGGCGGTCCGGCCGGCCGGCGGCGTTGGGCCTCGGAAGGTGGTTGTGACCCCGCCGACGGCTGCTGGTGTCTGCCCGGCCACCGTCGCTTCGCCCCCGTTGCCAGCGGGGGAGTTCTGCCCGCGTAAGGCCAGGGCTGTGGCGATCCCACCGATGAGTGCCAGCGCCAGGATGGTCGCCAGAACAACGGTGAAGGTGCCGCGCCGACGGGGTCGTGAGGGCTTCGGCGGTGGCTCCCGGTACGGCTCCTCGGATTGCTGGTGCGGTCCTGGTTGCTGGTGCGGCATGGCGCGCGGCGGGCCGTCGCCAGCGCGGGTGCGGTAGGTGGGCGAACGGAACGTGTCCGCCTGTTCCTCGGCAGGAGCCTGGGAAGGTGCCTGTGGCGGGGTGGGCGGCAGCGACCACCACTGCGCCAGCGCGGTGTGTGCCGCTCGGACCGTCTCATCGGGGTCGGTCGCGTCGCGGCCGAGGAGAGCCGCGACGAGCGCCGCCGCGGTCGGGCGCCGTGCCGGCTCCTTGTCCAAGGTCCAGGCCAGCACCGCGCGTAGCGCCGGTGGCACGCCGGTCAGGTCTGGCTCAGCAGTCATGATCTGGATGGCGATCGCCTCGGGCCGCTCGCCCCGGAACGGCTGGCGGCCGGTAGCGGCGAACGCCACGCAGGCGCCCCAGGCGAAGACATCGGTCGGCGGCCCGGCCCGCTCACCCCGGAGTTGTTCGGGTGCCATCCACACCAGGGTGCCGACGAGCACGCCGGTACGGGTGTGGCTGGTTGAATCGGCTGACCGCGCGATCCCGAAGTCGATGACCTTCGGGCCTTCCCAGGTGACCAGAATGTTGGACGGCTTGAGATCGCGGTGGATCACTCCGGCCGTGTGGATCGCGACCAGGGCGTCGGCGAGCCCGACCGCCAGCCCGTCGAGCAGGCGTCCGGTGAAGGGGCCGCGCAGGGCCACCGCCTCGGTCAGGCTGCGGCCCTCGACATATTCGGTGGCCATCCACGGGCGCGGGCCGGCGGTGTCGGCGTCGATCACCGCGGCGACCGACATGCCGCGCACCCGGGCGGCCGCGGTCACCTCGGTGCGGAACCGGTCGCGGAACTCAGGGCTGTCGGCGAGCCCCGGCGACGGCACCTTGACCGCGACCGGTTTGTTGTCATCGGCGAACCCGAGATAGACGGTGCCCATGCCGCCGGCGCCGATCCGGCTCTGTAGACGGTACGGCCCGATCTGACGCGGGTCGTTGTCCGTCAGTGGCTGGAGCACGCGTTTTCCCCCTCGTTGACGTTTGCCTGCCGGCCCGATCGGCAGCCGACGTCCCCAATTGTCCCTGATGGCCGTCACCGCGTGGTTGCGCCGTCCTGTCGACGTCGGCTATTCGACAACCTGCGGCGAAGGGGAAAAATTTTATCTTGATTTCAAGTAGAAGGAATAGTATCTTTGCGATCAAGCTGGTTCTACCGAAGGTTTCTCTGTCTCGCTGAGATGTCGGACCGGTCGACGCGAGATATGCGCGAGGAGGATGGGATGCCGAGCATGCCTGCCGCGGTCACCGCGCGGAATCGGATCTCCCCGGTCGCCAGGAGCCGGGCTGCCGCACACTCCACGGTCGCGCCGGGCCGTGTGCTGGAGGTGCTGGGCCGCCATGTCCTCATGGATGGCTTCGGCATCGTTTTTGATCTTGAACGTAGCCGTGGCAGCTGGCTCGTGGATGCCCGTGACGGCCAGCGCTATCTGGATCTTTACAGCTTCTTCGCCTCGGCGCCGCTGGGGATCAATCCACCCCAGCTGACCGGCGACCCCGTTTTCCTCGCCGAACTGACCGCCGCGGCGGTCAACAAACCGGCCAACCCCGACATCGCCACCGCCGCCTACGCGGGGTTCGTCGAGACGTTCGCCCGGGTTCTCGGTGACCCGGAACTGCCCCACCTGTTCTTCGTCGAGGGTGGGGCGCTCGCCGTCGAGAACGCGCTGAAGTGCGCGTTCGACTGGAAAAGCCGTCGCAATGCCCAGGCTGGACGGTCACCGTCACTCGGGACGCGGGTGCTGCACCTACGCCACGCCTTTCACGGCCGCAGCGGCTACACACTGTCGGTCACCAACACCGACTCGGTGAAGACCGATCGCTTTCCGGTGTTCGACTGGCCCCGGATCGACACCCCGGTGGTCACCTACCCGCTGGAGGGCACCCGGCTCGCCGACCTCGCCGCGGCCGAGGCGGGCGCGCTCGCCCAGGCCGAGGCCGCGTTCGCTCGCCATCCTCACGATATCGCCTGTTTTCTGGCCGAACCGATCCAGGGCGAGGGCGGCGACAATCACCTGCGAGCGGAGTTCCTCGCCGCGATGGAACGGCTGTGCCATGTCCATGAGGCGCTTTTCGTCCTTGACGAGGTCCAGACCGGGGTGGGAGCCACCGGTGCGGCCTGGGCGCACCAGCAGCTGGGCCTGCGTCCCGATGTCGTCGCGTTCGGTAAGAAGGTGCAGCTCGGCGGGGTGATGGCGGGCCGGCGGGTGGATGAGGTGCCCGACAACGTCTTCCGGGTCACCGGAAGGATCAACTCGACCTGGGGCGGCGGGCTGGTCGACATGGTCCGCTCCCGTCGGATGCTTGAGATCATGGAGGCGGACGGGCTGTTCGCCCGTGCCGGCACACTCGGCCGCGATCTGCTGGCTGGCCTGTGGGAGCTTGCCCGCGGCTACCCGTCGTTGGTGACCAACCCGCGCGGGCGCGGCCTGCTGTGCGCGATCGACCTGCCCTCGCCGGAGATCCGCAACGAGGTGGTGCGCCGGCTGCGTACCGAGGAACATGTTCTCGTCCTGCCCGCGGGGCCGCGCGCACTGCGGTTCCGGCCCGCGTTGACCGTCTCCGCCACCGAGCTCTCCCGCGGGGTGGCGGCGCTCGAGCGGGTGCTGGCCCGTACCCCGGCTACTGACGTCCCGGCTACCTGCTGAGAGCGTGATGATGACATCGGTGAGCTATGGAGTCGTGCCGGCCGGTCGGGCAGCCAGCCATGACCATGCGGGCCGGGCGGTGCGCCGTTCGACGAACCCCGCCCGTCTGGACGAGGTGGTCGCCGAGATCGTGCTTGCCAGCCCCGCCGACCTGCTGGCCGCCTGCCGTGCCGCGCGAGCGGCTCAGCCGGGCTGGGCGGATGTACCCGCGCCCGTCCGCGGGAGCGTGATCGCGAACCTCGGGCGGCTCGTCGAGGACAATGCGGCCGCGCTCGCCCGGCTGGTCACCCGTGAGGTCGGCAAGCCGCTGGCCGAGGCGTGCGGTGAGGTACAGGAGATCATCGATACCTGCCGCTTCTTTCTCGGCGAGGGGCGCCGTCTGTACGGCGAGACCGTGCCCTCGGAGCTGCCCGACAAGCAGTTGTTCACTTTCCGGGAGCCGGTTGGTGTGCTGACGGTGATAACCGCGGGCAACTTTCCGGTGGCGGTTCCGTCGTGGTACATCGTTCCGGCATTGTTGTGCGGCAACACCGTCGTCTGGAAGCCCGCCGTCTACGCGGCCGCATGCGCGCAGGCGTTCACCGAGCTGATCCGCCGTGCCGGGGTACCGGCCGGTGTGCTCGAAGTCGTCCCGGCGGAGGGGGTGGAGACGTTCACCGGCCTGGAGCGGGCGCTGGCCGCGGGCCTTGTCGACAAGGTCGGCTTCACCGGCTCGACCGAGGTCGGCCGGATGATCGGCGAACTGTGCGGCCGGCACCTACAAACCCCCTGCCTGGAACTTGGCGGGAAGAACCCGATGGTCGTCGCACCCGACGCGGATCTGGACGCCGCCGTCGCCGGCGCGGTGTTTGCTGGTTTCGGCACGGCCGGGCAGCGGTGCACCTCACTCGGTACGGTGATCGTGCATGCTTCGCTGCACGACGAGTTCGTCCGCCGGTTCGTGGCCGCGGTCGAGGCCGCGGCCATTGGTGATCCCTTCGCGGACGTCCTGTACGGGCCGTTGCTCGATCTGCGGTTCGCCGACGGTTTCGAGCGCACCCTCGGGTGCATCCGTGACCATCACCGGGTCGCGGGTTCCTCGGCGGTCGGGCGGATCGACGCGGCCCGCCCGCGGGACGGGTTCGTCGGTGCCGCCGAGACCGGTCTGTACTATCACCCGGTGATCATTGACGGGGTGCGGCCCGGTGACGAGGTGTTCGATGAGGAGACCTTCGGCCCGATCGTCGGCGTCACCGCCTACCGGCACCTCGACGAGGCCATAGAACTGGCCAACGCACCTGGTTACGGTTTGTCGTCGTCGATCTACACCAATAACCCGGCGACTGTTTTCCGGTTCCGTCGCGGTGTCAGCGCCGGCATGGTCAGCGTCAACAACTCGACGTCCGGGGCTGAGGCGCATCTGCCGTTCGGCGGTAACGGCCGGTCCGGCAACGGTTCCCGCCAGTCCGGACGCTGGGTGCTCGACCAGGTCACCCGGTGGCAGGCAGTCAACTGGGACTACTCCGGCCACCTGCAGAAGGCCCAGCTGGAAACCGGCGTCCCCGCCGCCGACCTCACCTACCGCCTCCCCAGCGGTTAGAGCGTGTGAGATCGGGCTTTCGATCAGTGAGTCGCGCCCAGGCGCACCCTGGCAAGGCGGAAGGCCGAAGCGAGACCGGATGAGTTGTCTCGGTGTGGCCGACAAGGCAGCCAGGGGGCGCTTGGACGCGGCGAGCCGGAATGACGATCTTAGTGGTTGCCGCCGGAAGTTCGTCCAGGGTCTGCCGGCGGCGACCACTTAGAGCGCCCGGCAACAGGGAGCGTGGATCAAGCAGCGGGGCTGGGGCGCGTGCCTCGCGCGGCGATGGCTGGGAGCGATGACGTGAGGCACGTGTCCGCGTGTCCGCGTGGTGATGAGCGGTGATGAGCGGTTCGTAGGTACGCCGTGTTCGCGGGAAGGATCGGTTGCTGGTATGGGGATCAGGCTGATGAGCGGTCCGCCCGCCTCACCGGCGTCCCTGTGGTCGTTGAGGCTGGTACCACTGTGCCGCGTGCGGAGGCCCTGGGTATGCGCCGCTAGAGTTCAGGGAGGGACAGGGTAAGAAAGGGGACCGATGGCTAGCGATTCTTTTGTCCATCTGCATGTTCACACCGAGTACTCGATGTTGGACGGTGCGGCCAAGGTCAATTCCCTGTGTACTGAGGCCGCTCGTCTCGGGATGCCCGCGGTCGGTATGACCGATCATGGTAACATGTTCGGCTCCTACGAATTCCAGCAAGCCGCGAAGAAATCCGGTGTCAAACCGATCATCGGTATCGAAGCCTATATCGCGCCTGAATCACGTTTCCACAAGAAGCCTATCTTCTGGGGCGAGGGTGGCCAGCGGAACGCTGATCCCGACGGTGAGGGCGGCGACGTCTCCGGTGGTGGCTCCTACACCCATATGACTATGCTCGCTGCTGGCGCGACCGGCTTGCGGAACCTTTTTCGCCTGTCCAGCCTGGCGAGTCTCGACGGCTACTACCGCAAACCCCGGATGGATCGCGAGCTGATTTCCGAGCATGCCGCCGGAATCATCGCGACAACGGGCTGTCCCTCCGGTGAGGTCCAGACCCGGCTGCGGCTCGGCCAGTTCGACAAGGCGCTGGAAGCCGCCGCGACCTTCCAGGACATATTCGGCGCGGAGAACTACTTTCTCGAGCTGATGGACCACGGCCTGGCCATCGAACGCAGCGTGCGCGATGGTCTCCTGCGAATCGCCCGGGAGCTGGACCTTCGACCGCTCGCGACCAATGACAGCCACTATGTCACCAAGGACCAGGCGGACTCGCACAGCGCACTGCTGTGCGTCGGCACCGGCAAGACACTCGATGACCCGAAGCGGTTCAAGTTCGACGGCGACGGCTACTACCTGAAGAGCCCGGACGAGATGCGGGAACTGTGGGACGGTCAGGTCGCCGGCGCCTGTGACAGTTCTTTGTTGATCGCCGAGCGGGTCGAGCCGTACGACGAGGTGTTCACATTCGTCGACCGAATGCCACGCTTCCCCGTCCCCGCCGGTGAGGACCAGTTGTCCTGGCTGTACAAAGAGGTGGCCCGAGGGGTGGAACACCGGTTCGGCGCCGACCCCTCGCAAGAGGTCCGCGAGCGGATCGACTATGAACTTCGGATGATCGACCAGATGGGTTTCCCCGCCTACTTCCTGGTCGTCGCGGACATCTGCCGTGAGGCACGCGAGAAGGGCATCCGGGTGGGGCCGGGACGCGGCTCGGCCACCGGCTCAATGGTCGCCTACGTCCTCGGGATCACCGAGCTCGACCCGATCGAGCACAAACTGATCTTCGAGCGCTTCCTGAACCCCGAACGGGTCACCCCGCCTGACGTCGACCTGGACTTCGACGAACGCCGTCGCGGCGACATGATCCGTTACGTGACGGAGAAGTACGGTGAGGAGAAGGTCTGCCAGATCCTCACTTTCGGCACCATCAAGGCGAAGGCCGCGATCAAGGACTCCTGTCGTGTCCTGGGCTTCCCCTACGCTCTCGGTGACCGCATCACCAAGGCGATGCCGCCGGATGTGTTCGGCAAGGGCATCCCCCTGTCCGGCATCACCGACCCCCAGCACGAGCGATACAGCGAAGCGGCGGAGGTCCGCGGCCTCTACGAAACCGACCAGGAGGTCCGAAAGGTCATCGACACGGCCCGCGGGCTCGAAGGGCTCACCCGCGGAACCGGTGTGCACGCGGCCGGTGTCATTCTCTGCTCCGAACCGCTGCTGAATGTTCTACCGATTCACCGGCGTGACGCGGACGGCGCCATCATCACGGGCTTCCCATTCCCGCAGTGCGAGGACATGGGCCTGCTGAAAATGGACTTCCTGGGCCTGCGGAACCTCACCGTCATCGACGACGCCATCCGTAACATCCGGCAGAACCGTGGGATCGATCTCGATCTCCAGAAACTTCCGCTGGCCGATGTCCCCACTTTCGAGCTGCTGGCCCGTGGTGACACGCTTGGGGTGTTCCAGCTCGACGGTGGTCCCATGCGCAGCCTGCTGCGCCTGATGGCGCCGACCAAGTTCGAGGACATCGCGGCGGTGCTGGCGCTGTACCGGCCGGGGCCCATGGCGGCAAACTCGCACATCGAGTACGCGGACCGCAAGAACGGCCGCAAGCCCATCACGCCCATCCATCCGGAACTACGGGACGTGCTCGAAGGAATCCTCGGTGAGACCTACCATCTCGTCGTCTACCAGGAGCATGTGCTCGCCATCGCCCGTGAGCTCGCCGGTTACAGCCTCGGTAAGGCGGACCTGCTGCGCCGCGCCATGGGGAAGAAGAAGAAGGAGATCCTGGACGCCAGCTATGCCGAGTTCATGACGGGTATGGACGAAAAGGGTTACTCGTCGGCGGCCGCGCAGGCGGTCTGGGACGTTCTGCTCCCGTTCTCCGGTTACGGATTCAACAAGTCGCACACCGCCGGCTACGGTGTCGTGTCGTTCTGGACCGCTTATCTGAAGGCGAACTACCCAGCCGAGTTCATGGCCGCCCTGCTCACCTCGGTCGGGGACGACAAGGACAAGATGGCGGTGTATCTGGCGGAATGCCGCAAGATGGGGATCCGCGTGTTGCCGCCGGACGTCAACGAGTCGTCCCTGTATTTCACACCGGTCGGTGCCGACGTTCGCTTCGGGCTGGGCGCCATTCGCAACGTCGGGGCGCCGGTTGTCGACTCGATCAGAGCCACCCGGCAGAAGAAGGGGGCGTTCACCTCGTTCCCGGACTTCCTCGACAAGGTTGAGATCGGTGTCTGCAACAAACGTACCGTCGATTCCCTCATCAAGGCGGGCAGCTTTGATTCGCTCGGCCACACCCGCCGGGCGCTGGCCCGCGTCCATGAGGCCGCCATTGACGCCGTCGTCGGCCCTAAACGGGCTGAGGCGTTCGGCCAGTACGGTCTGTTCGGCGATGCTGACGGGAACGAGAGCGAACCGGTCAAAATCGGCCTCGATCTTGATCTCGACGTCGCGGAGTGGCCACGCCCGGAACTTCTCGCGCAGGAACGCGAGATGCTCGGCCTCTACGTTTCCAGCCATCCGCTGGAAGGCGCTGAGAAGATATTGGAACGTAATCGGGACACGTCGATCGTCGATTTGCTCGAAAGTGGCCGAAGCGAGGGTGCGGTCCGTATCGCGGGTGTGATCGCGAAGGTCGACCGGCGGGTCAACAAGACCAGCGGCAGTCTCTGGGCCATCCTTACCGTCGAGGATCTCGACGCCGCCGTGGAGGTCCTGTTCTTCCCGAAGAGCTATGAGATTCACGGTTCGCAGCTGGTGCCTGACGCTGTTGTCTCGGTCCGGGGCAGGCTCAACGAGCGCGACGGCGCCATCAGCATCTTCGGACAGGATCTCACGACGCTCGATGTCTCGAGCCTCAACGCGGACGCGGAACCGCCTGTCGTCCTCATGCTGCCCACCCACAAGGTGACCCCGGACCTCGTCAGCAACCTCAAACGCATCCTGGCCACGCATCCCGGCAGGACTCCCGTGCACCTGCGGCTGCAGGGCCCGCGCCGGACCTCTCTGCTCAGGCTCGGGCCCGAGGTCGACACGACCGGAGCCTTCTGGGGGGATATCAAGAGCCTCCTCGGTACGAAGGCCATCGCGTCGTGACCGCGAGCTGAGCCGTGACCGCGAGCTGACGAGACGACCCGCGCGCAGGCGCGTCCGCCGTTGTTCTGGCCTGGTCCGGGCACGCGGCCGGGCTTTCGCCCGGCTGGTCGTTGTCCCAACTATCAACTATCAACAACTGTCGACCGACAGTGACACGGCCAAGGCACGCCTGTGCCGCGCTGGGACACAGCGTATGCCCAGCAGATGGCCAACTTGGTTGTGTATACGCCATCTGTGATCGTGCATGAATATTCTCACCCACAGCCGCCTTATTGTCCCGAACGTCGGCTCGATATGTTTCGTAGCCAGGTGTCCGCAGGATGCGGGCACGCCCGTTGTGCCATTACGGGCTGGTTACACATGTCGTTGTTGTATGGAGGGGGCAATGTCGGTGTCTGAGCAGGATGAATCGGTTTACCTGGAGCCGCGCGGATCGTGGTCAGGCCAGTGGGCGGCGGCGGAAGGGGACGTCGACAGCCGGGTGGACGGCGCGTCCGAGTCGTGGCGGGTCCCGCGTTCCGTCGCGAACCCGTCACGGCTGCGGCTGGGAGCGGCGCGTCAGGTGATTGCGGCCGGGGTATCCGACGGGCTCTGAGCAGGCTGGCCAGCGGGCCTTGTGCCGAGGGCGTGGCACCGGACGAGTCGGTGCCACGCCCTCGGCGTTGTCAGCCGGCCGCCGTATGCGTGATCACAACTTTCACGCGCGCGACGGCCAGGGAGGTCAGTTGTAGATCATTTTTGGTCGGGTCAGCCCTGACCGGTCGCCGTGGTGGATGCCGGCCCCTGGCGGCGCCCGCCACGGCGCTGCTGGTCGGACCCACGGCCACCGGATGCGGAACCGCCGCGGGATGAGGACGTGCCCCACTGCTTGTCGGTACCGCGCCGTGAACCGCCGCCGGGCCGTCCCTGCGCCGGCACCCGGGAGGATGCCGACGCCGGCAGGGACTGGGTGGCGGTCCGCTGCTGCGGCAGGACCCGGGGCGCGGGAGGCCCGGCGAGGCGTGCCACTACCTCGGCGTCCGCGTCGGCCGGTTCCGGCTGGGCGTCGCTACCGGCGGCACGCAGCAACGCACGCACAATCCCGCGTTCCTCTGGAAGCGAGACGAGCACATCGGCACCGTGCGCGCCCGCTCGTGCGGTCCGTCCACCGCGGTGCTGGTAGGTCTTGGGATCGCTGGGAAGCCCCGCGTGCACCACGATGTCGACGCCGTCGACGTGAATGCCGCGAGCGGCCACGTCGGTGGCGACCAGCACCCGGTGCGCGCCGTCGGCGAACCCGGCGAGCGCCCGGGTCCGGGCGTTCTGCGCCATGCCGCCGTGCAGCGGCTGAGCGGGGACACCCGAGCGGGTGAGCTGCTCGGCGAGCCGGTCCGCACCCCGCTGGGTGCGGGCGAACACCAGGGTCCGGCCGGAACCGCCGGCGAGCGCGGTGACCAGACGGGTGTGGGCGGCCGGGTCCGCCGCTTCGAGGGCGTGCCGCGACAGTGTCGAGACCTGCGCGGTCTCGGAATCGATGGCGACGAGCACCGGCTCTGGCAGGTACTGGCGGACCAGCACCTCAACCTCCCGGTCGAGGGTCGCGCTGAACAGCAGCCGTTGGCCACCAGCGGGGGTGGCGTCCAGCAGCGCTCGCACGGCCGGGAGGAAGCCGAGGTCACACATGTAGTCGGCCTCATCCAGCACCGTGACCGCGATCTCTTCCAGGGAGCAGGCACCGCGTTCGATCAGGTCGGTGAGGCGCCCGGGAGTGGCGACGACGATGTGCACTCCGCGCCGCAGCGAGCTGATCTGGCGGGAGATCGACGTTCCGCCGTACACCGCGCGCAGCCGAAGGCCGAGCGGTCTGGCGAGCGGGTCCAGCGCGTCGTGGACCTGCTGGGCGAGTTCCCGGGTGGGAACGAGGATCAGGCCGCGGGGGCGCCCTGGCGTGACGGCGCGGTTCTTCGACAGCTCCGCGAGCATCGGCAGGCCGAACCCCAGGGTCTTGCCGGATCCCGTGCTCGCGCGGCCGAGAACGTTCTCACCGGCGAGGACGTCGGGCAGGGTGGCCGCCTGTACCGGGAAGGGAGCGGTAATTCCCTGGCGGGCAAGGGCTGTGACGAGGGACGGCGGCAAACCCGCGTCCGCGAAGGAGGTGACCGGCGGGCGCGGCTCGCGGGTCGGCAGTGTCGGGCGGGGCGGGGGCGCGGACCGGTTCGGTCCGTTCTGCTTGCCGCCCGGACGAGGGCCGCCGCGACCGCGGTATCCGCCACCACCACCGGGTCGGGAACGGCGGCGGGCAGGGGAGGGCTGAGTATCACCGTGCTGAGACAGGGTTCTTCCGTCCGTCGTGTCGAGGTCGCCGCGTGGATGCGTCGGCGATCATGTGGCAGCGATCGTGCGTCCAGCTCGGGCCGCGTCACCAGAGCATGATCAGATTAAACCCGTCCGGGTTCGCACCAACCTGCTGTCACACGGACCTCGGGTGCGTGGCCCGAAAACCGCGCACCATGGACGGCCTGTGGCCGCCAGCGTGTTCAGCGTACACCGATCACCTCCGGGGGTGCCGCTGACCTCCTCTGTTGCGATGAGATCTCGCGCACGCCGAGGCGGCGTGAGCAGAAACGTGACCAGAAAGGAGCTCATAGCAACAGGCTTGTCAGTAGATGGATGACGAGCCCGGCGATCGCGCCGACCACCGTTCCGTTGATGCGGATGTACTGTAGGTCACGGCCCACGTGTAGTTCAATCTTGGTTGAGGTCTCGGTCGGTTCCCAGTTCGCGACCGTTTCGCTGATCACCGCGGTGATCTCGGATCGGTAGCGGTTGACGATCCATGCCACGATGTCGTTGGCTGCGGCGTCGACGCCCGCGCCCAGCCGCGGTTCCGCGGTCAGCCGCTCGCCGAGTGTCCGTAGCTCGTCGGCCATCCGGGTCCGCAGGACGCCGCCGGGATCGTCGGCAGCGTCGATCAGGATGGCCTTGGTGGCGTTCCACATGGTCGCGAGCGCCAGGTCGACCTCCGGATGATCACGGATGCGTTCCTTGAGCTTCTCCACCCGCTCGGCGGTGGCGGGGTCGGTGCGCAGCTGTTCGGCGAACCGGGCCAGAAAGTCGTCCAACGCCCGGCGCAGCCGATGGTCCGGGTCCGCGCGGACCTCGCTGATGAACCGCAGCGCCTCGGCGTAGGCGCGGGCCGCGATCGCCTCGTCGACGAATCGCGGTGACCAGGATGGGGCCTTGTCGGTCACTATCCGTAGCATTATTTCCGGATTGTCGCGCAGCCAGGCCTCCGCCTGCACGGCAACCAGGTCGACGAGACGATGGTGCAGCCCGCCGGCCACGATCCGGCCGAGCGCGGTGCCGGCGGCCGGCGCCCACGGGCGATCCATGACCCGGGCCAGGATGGTCTTCTCGACCACATCCAGCATCACGTCGTCCCGGATGCCCGAGATCGCGGCAGCCAACCGGCCAGATGCCTCCGCGGCGACCCATTCGGCGTGGCCGGGGGCACCGAGCCACGCCCCCATGCGCATGGCCACCCCCAGGCCCGCGATTTTCTCCCGGATCACCGACTCGGCCAGGAAGTTCTGGGCGACGAAGCGCTCGAGGCTGCGTCCCAGGTCGTTCTTGCGGTTCGGGATGATCGCTGTATGCGGGATGGGCAGGCCCAGCGGCCGGCGGAACAGGGCGGTCACGGCAAACCAGTCGGCCAGGGCGCCCACCGCCCCCGCCTCCGCCGCGGCCCGGACATAGCCGGCCCACGTCGGCCCGCCGCCGCTCTCCCAGCGCCAGAACACGACATAGACGACCACGACAAGGGCCAGCAGCCCGGTCGCGATCGTCCGCATCCGCCGCAGCCCACGCCGCAGTTCGGCGTCGTTGGGCGCCGCGGGCTCCGGTCGCGCGGGCATCGTCCTCCGCTCCTGGGCTGTCACGTCATGTGCTGTCCTGCCCTGTGCCGTCCCCGTCCCGCCGGTGCCGATCGGCCGCGGCGAATGCTCCGGTTACGACCGTACGGCCGCGACGTCTCGATGTGCGGCGGTCAGCCGCGGTCGTGACAGAGCTGTCGGCCCCGTGGGCGGGCCCCGGCGGCAGACACGCCACGGCGACCATTCCCAGGAGCGCGCAGTAAGCGCCGATCACCCGCCCCGAGCCGCCGTGGGCCGCCGCGAGCAGCTGGAGGGCGGCGCCGCAGGCGACGGCGAGGGTGCCCGTAGCGACGGTGCGGATCACCGGACTGAATGTGCTGGCGAGCACCGCTTGCCGGGCGGGCCCGGGGCT
>NZ_CAKJTR010000052.1:15016-19678 GCF_917627355.1 Protofrankia sp. Cj3
CGTCCCGGCCGAGGCTGTCCTGGTCATGGCCATGACCATGGCCGTCGCGCGGCGGGCCAGTCCCGGGCCGGCGGTGCTGAGCACGGGAGCCGCGAGCAGCGTGAGCAGCACGCCACCGACGGCGAATCCCACTGGGCCGCTGCGGTGCGGGGTGACGACGAACCAGCTGGCGACGGCGAAGACGACCAGCGGCGGACGGGACCCGGATGCATCGGGCGTGGGTGCGATGACGAGCAGCGGAGCGACGAGCAGCAGCAGGTAGTGGCTCCAGATGATCGGTGACGCCACGAGCGCGGCGGCAAGCGTGCCCGCGTACAGCGTCCGTTCGTCCGCCGTGTGTCGCATGCGCAGCCAGCATGCGATGAGCAGGCCGAGCGCCGCCACCCGGGCGATCCAGCTGGCCATGGTGAAGCCGAGACCGCTGTTGACCAGCAGGCCGGTGAGGCTGAGCCCCATCGGGGCCTCCGTGCGGCTGAGCACTGTGAGCATACCCAGGTAGGCGCGGGTGCCGACCGGGCTGATGAGCTCGGCCAGGGCGAACAGCACCGTGACGGCAGCCGCGGCGACCGCGCTCGCTGTGGCCCGTCGGGTCAGCACCAGCCACAGCCAGACCGGTGCCAGGAACAGCTTGGCGTAGATGACGGCAGCCGCGATCATCCCCGCGCTGACCGGCCGGTCGCGGCAGCGCCACAGCGCGGCGAGACCGAGGAAGAGCACGGCGTTGAGCGTCCCCATCTGTAGGCCGGTGATGGTGCAGGACGCCATCACCACCAGCGCGTAGGTCCGGGCCTCCCGCGCGCCGGCGAGGTGGGCCGCGGCGATCAGCGCCGCGACCGAGAGCGCGATGAACGCGAGCGCCCCGTAGCGGCCGAGCCACGACAGCGGGACGAAGCCGAATGCGACCAGGTAGGGATAGACGTAGGCGAAGCCCGAGGAGATCTCGGCGGAACCCGGCGGCGGATAGGGGTCGCGGCCATGCCCGACGGCGCCGCCGGCACGCAGGAACACCTCGATGTCATAGTGCGGGAGCGGCACGATGTAGACCAGCCACACCGCGGCCACGACGGCCGCGAGCGCGGCAGCCCCCCCAGGCTTACTCACGCCAGCGCCGATCGTCGTCCGCTGAAAACGTTCAGCGCCCGCAGCCTGCCAGTACCCGCGACATGTGAACACCACGCCCGCCTCGCCCGTTGACGTCCTCGACATCGTTGCGCATGCCGCGGTGAGGGGGCACACGCCGCCGGTTCCGGGACCGCGTCAACGCGCGGTGGGGCGTCCAGAGCTCGGCTCGCCCGACCGCCGCCCGGCGGTGGCGCCGGCATGCCGGCCACGTCGTCCCATCCACTTGCCTATTACCCTGGGGGGGTATACGGTCCGCCCTGTGATACCCCGAGGGGGTAGCGGATGGTGAGGGTGCGGTGAAGAACAGATGGGCGTGGCCCACGGCTACATCGGCAACAAGGACGACTACCGTAAGCGGTTACGGCGCATCGAAGGCCAGATCCGCGGCTTGCAACGGATGGTTGAGCAGGAGGAGTACTGCATCGACATCCTGACCCAGGTCTCGGCGGCGACCAGGGCGCTGCGGGCGGTGGCGCTGGGCCTGCTGGATGAGCACCTGGCGCACTGCGTCGTGGGGGCCGCGGCGGCCGGCGGCGACGAGGCCGACCGCAAGGTACAAGAGGCCTCGGAGGCGATCGCTCGCCTGCTCCGGTCCTAAGTGGTCGGCGCCGGAAGTGCATCCAGGGCCTGCCGGCGTCAGGCGGCGCCTCGCTTCATCGCTCCCCGCACATCGCTTCGCGATGCACGGGTACCCCGGCTCGTCGGCCCCGGTAGAACACCGCTACCGGGGCCTCCTCCGCCTCGCGACGCATCCACCTGGCATCCGACAGCCCCCGAAGGACTTCCAGCGCCGACCACTGAGGCGTGTTCCGGAAGTCAGCTGTCCGGCTCCCGGAGCGAACCACGGCTTCCGAAACACGCCGTACGAGCAACCGGCAACAAAGGAGATGCACGATGAGCGCGACAGCGGACGCTGCGCATCCCGTCGACCTCGGGGAGATCGACCTGTCGATCGGGGGGATGACCTGCGCGTCCTGCGCCGCCCGTATCGAGAAGCGGCTCAACAAGATCGACGGTGTGACCGCCGCGGTCAACTACGCCACCGAGCGGGCCCGGGTCGTCTATCCCGGTCGGCTCACCACGGCGGCTCTGATCGCCGAGGTGGAGAAGGCTGGCTACCGCGCGTCCGTACCCCAGCCGGAAACGCGGCGTCCGGCGCGGCCGGGGAACACGGCGGCGCGTGCCGCTGGCGAGACCGGCGCGGCAGCCGAGATGGATCAGACCGGCCCGCTGCGGGCCCGGCTGGTCAGCTGCACCGCGCTGAGCCTGCCGGTGCTGCTGCTCGCGATGGTGCCCGCGCTGCAGTTCGACAACTGGCAGTGGCTGTCGCTGGCGTTGGCCGCGCCGGTCGTGCTGGGGGGAGGGCTCCCGTTCCACCACGCGGCGTGGCGGAACCTGCGGCACGGCGCGGTGACCATGGACACGCTGATCTCGACCGGCACGCTCGCGGCGTTCGGCTGGTCGCTGTACGCCCTGTTCCTCGGTCATGCCGGCGACCGCGGCATGACGATGCGGTTCACCCTCCTCGCCACTCGGGACAGCGCCGCGAACAGCATCTACCTCGAGGCCGCCGCGGTGGTGACGACGTTCATCCTTGCCGGGCGGTACTTCGAGGCACGGGCCAAACGCCGGGCCGGCGCGGCGTTGCGGTCCCTGCTGGAGCTGGGGGCGAAGGACGTCGCGGTCCTGCGCGACGGGCGGGAGCAGCGGGTCCCGGTCGAGCGTCTCGCTGTCGGCGACCGTTTCGTCGTCCGGCCCGGCGAGAAGATCGCCACCGACGGAGTGGTCGAGGAAGGCGCCTCCGCGGTCGACGCGAGCATGCTCACCGGCGAATCAGTACCGGTCGACGTCACGGTGGGCGACGCGGTCACCGGTGCCACGCTGAACGCCAGCGGCCGGCTGCTGGTCCGCGCGACCCGGGTCGGCGCGGACACCCGGCTCGCGCAGATGGCGAAGCTCGTCGTCGATGCGCAAAGCGGCAAGGCCGCGGTTCAACGGCTCGCTGACCGGGTCTGCGCCGTCTTCGTTCCCTTTGTGATCATTCTTGCGGTCGCGACCCTCACGGTCTGGCTCGCGCTCGGCGCCGGGGTGGCAACCGCGTTCACGGCCGCTGTCGCGGTCCTGATCGTCGCCTGCCCGTGTGCGCTCGGCCTCGCCACCCCCACCGCCCTGCTGGTCGGCAGCGGCCGGGGCGCGCAGCTCGGCATCCTGATCAAGGGGCCGGAGGTGCTGGAATCGACCCGGCGGATTGACACCGTCGTGCTCGACAAGACAGGGACGGTGACGACTGGGCGGATGAACCTTGTCGATCTTGTTCTTGCGCCCGGCACTGACCCCGACGAGGTGCTGCGGCTGGTCGGCGCGGTCGAGGACGCCTCCGGCCATCCGATCGGCCAGGCGATCGCCCGCGCCGCGCGGGAACGCCTCGGTGACCTGCCGGCGATGGCGGACGTGGCGGATTTCACCGCCCTCGGGGGCCTCGGTGTGCGCGCGGTCGTGGCCGGGCACACGGTCGTCGCCGGTCGCCGGGGCCTGTTGGCCGAGGAGTCGCTACGTGTCCCGGACGAGCTCCAGCTGGCGGCACGGGCCGCTGAGGAGGCCGGTCGGACACCGGTCTTCGCCGGCTGGGATGGCGCCGCCCGCGCGGTGCTCGTCGTTGCCGACACCGTCAAACCCACCTCGGCCGACGCGGTCCGCGGGCTGCGTGCCCTCGGCCTGACCCCGGTGCTGCTCACCGGCGACAACACCCGCGCCGCCCGCGCCGTCGCCGGCCAGGTCGGCATCGACGAAGTGATCGCCGAGGTGCTTCCCACGGACAAGGCCGACGTCGTGTCCCGGTTGCGGGCACAGGGCCGGGTCGTCGCGATGGTCGGGGACGGTGCCAATGACGCCGCCGCGCTCGCCTGCGCCGATCTCGGTCTGGCCATGGGAACGGGAACGGACGCCGCGATCGAGGCCGGCGACCTCACTCTCGTCCGCGGGGATCTACGCGCCGCGGTCGACGCCATCCGCCTGGCACGGCGCACCCTCGCCATCATCAAGGGCAACCTGTTCTGGGCGTTCGCCTACAACATCGCCGCGCTGCCGCTCGCCGCCGCGGGTCTGCTCAACCCGCTGATCGCCGGTGCGGCGATGGCGCTGAGCTCCCTGTTCGTGGTCTCGAACAGCCTGCGGCTGCGTCGCTTCCAGCCCGTCGGTGGTCCCGCGACCGGCGAGCCGGGCGTCACGGCAGCCCGGATGGCAGACCAGCGGAGGCCCACCGTCGATGCCACGGCCGCCGGCGGCCGGTAACCGACTGCCCGGCTACCGACTGCCCGGCTATCGACTGCCCGGCTACCGACTGCCCGGCTATCGAGTGCCCGGCTACCGACTGCCTGGCTGCCGGCGGCACGGTCCCGCGCCGCCGGCAGCCGGCGGGGCTACAGCTTCGCGAGCAATGTCCTCATTGTTGTGATCTCTTCTGACTGGCTGGCCTGGATCCCGCGCGCGAGCTCCTTGGCCGGTTCATAGCGGCCGTTCTGCTCCTCGGCCCTGGCCATG
>NZ_CAKJTR010000052.1:20066-22988 GCF_917627355.1 Protofrankia sp. Cj3
TGGCCGTGGGCTCGCCCCAGCTCCGCAGCCAGCCCGTCATCGTCGTGATCTCGGGATCCTGGGCGCTTCGGATCGTCCGTGCCAATGACCGGACCTCCTCACTGGCGGCCCGGGCCGACGCCAGATCGGCCATGTCAACAGCCTGCTGGTGATGCGGGACCATACCCTGGGCGAACGTGACGTCGGCGGCATTGTGATCACTGTTTGCCGACGCGCTGGATGACGCGGCGGCGGAATGCGTGGTGGAGCTGGCTGGGGAACTGCCGGTGCCGCACGCGGCCAGCACCATGGCGCTGAGCAGCGCGGCCAGAAGCGGCAGAAAACGCTTCATCGCAATGAGGTCCTTACGTGATCGTCAGTAGGCGGATGTCCGGACAGCGGACATGACCCGTCGCGAGACACGGCAGCGCGGGCGCGGTCATGCCGCGGGCCGGTCTACAGACGAAGCACGCAGAGAGCGGCAGGATCGGGCGGTTGAGGTCTCCAGGCACGGGGTAACCCACGCCATCCCGTACCCCGACCGGCGGCTGCCGGCTGTCCGGCGGCCGCGGCGGCCAACAGCCACCCGGCGAAAGCGGCGAACTGGAGCAGTAGATCGATCGTGGTGGACGCCCGGAGAAAGGCACCGCACAGCGGGCCCGGATGGGTGTTGTGCCCCGCTGGCCCGTCTGGCGCGCCCCGGTCCGGGCAGTCGGGTGACCCCGCGGCCCGCGTCCGGGCGGTCTGCGCGACAGCGGCGGTCTGCGCGACAGCGTCCGCCATCGATGGGTGGGACATGAGCGGGTGGGCCGCGGACAGGTGAGCCATGGAGCTGGGCGGCAGCCCTCCCAGCCCACCGTGCATCACCAGCAGGCCCAGGAGGAGCAACGGCAGCACCGCGATCACACGCCACGGCCTGGCCCGTACCGCTCCCGATCCCGTCCGCACGCTTGTGAGTGTGCCTCACCGCGGGCTACGCCGTGGGAGAAGGCCCGATCTGATCCATTCGATGCTGCCCGGGGAAGGGCCGGAGGTGCCTTCGGGGAAGGCGGTATGTTCAGCGGCTGACTCCGCGCACCGGCGCGTGGGGTTGTGCGGGAGGGGCGGACGTGTCAACGAACCCGCGGGCGGCCTCGCTGGACGGGCGAGGGGCTGCCCTCTGGTGGGCCGCGCGGATCCCTGCCTGGGTGCTTCCAGCGTTGATCTGTGCCTGGTTCGCCGCGGCGCTGGCCGCGACGGCCGGTGACGCTCCTGCCTGCTCGGTCGCTCACCCGGGTGACTGCGGCCCGGATCTGGGCTCGGCGCTGCTCGGGGTGTGTCTGCTGGGCGTCCCGGTGCTGCTGTGGTGGTCGCCGGCGGCCGGGTGCACGGCCGGGATCGTGTTCTGTGTCGCGGACGTGCTCGTCGACACCAGGGGTCCTGCCAGCGTCGTACTTGTCGGGTATGGGATGGCATGCGCCGCGGTCGCGGCCTGGCTGGTTCGGGTGCGCGTGGGCCAGCGGGCCATCACTGATCATTTGGCCGGTGTGCGCGTGCTGCTCGGGTGGGTCCGGCCCGGCGGCCTCCGGCGCTCTCGGTTACTGGCCGTGGCCGCATTCACCGTCATGGCAGCTGGACTGTATGCCTGGTACGCCCACCTGGGCGCTGTCGAGGACCGTCACCTCGCCGCGGCCGAGGTGCAGAGCGTCCAGATCGTCGCGGTGGGCAAAGGCAAGATCACAGTCGTTCTCGCGTCGGGGGCGCGCCGCACCCTGGCGGTGGCCGACACGGCTGGCTATCCGACAGGCTCGTCCGTGCCGGTCCGGACCGATCCAGGTGATCCCGGCTGGGTCCGCCTCCTGGCCGAACCGGACGACCCGACCGGGTGGGCCGCCGGCGGGTTCGCCGCGGCGGCGATCGCGGCCGCGTTGATGTCGCGGGAGTGGGTGGGATGGCGTGCCCGTCGCGGTCTTGTGACCGGTCGGCACCGGGGCATCCACGTAAGGATCATGACAGACGAGCGTGGCGCGGTGCTCGTCTACGCCGCGGACGACGTGCGCGGAGAACGGCCGCTCGCGGTCGTCCCCGTCCGTTGGGCGGCCGGCGCGGCCAGCGCGGCTGGGCCAGGGCAGGTTGGCGCTGGCCGCTCCGATGAGCCCGGCCAGCCTGGTGATCTTCATGGGCGCGGTGAATCCGGCGGGTTTTCCGATGAACGGGCGTTCGGGCGGGCCTGGCGGGGTGAGGTCGACGACGCCGCCACAGCCTCTCCCGCCATGCTTGTCGGCGGGCTGCACGATGACGCCTGGCCAGCCTTTGTCATCGGGGACTATGCCGTCGGGGACTCCGCCGGTGGTGCTGATGTGCTGCTGCCCGTTGCCCCGCTGCGGACGTTCCGCTCACCGCCGAGCAGTTGGTGGCGGTTGCTGCGGGGCGGCCGTGGCCTCCGGGCAGCCCAACGCGGGCCGGGCGGGGACGACAACCCGGCCGGTGGTACCGGTGGCACGGCCACCGGATACGGCTTGCCCGGCCGCCCCGTACCGGCGGGCGACGCCGACGCGGCCGTGCCCGCTTTGCCCACCGTGCTGCGAGGACCGGGCAGGTACCGGGCGGCCGGCGCGACGGCGCTGGGTGGTGGGCTGTTCGGTGCTCCGATCGCCGTGCTGCTGGGGCTGGACGTCGTACCCGCGGTATGGCTCGGGGGCGTTCTGCTGGCCAACGGGCTGTTTGCCACCGGCCGGTCCGTCATCCTCGATGAGCGCAGGCTGACGGTCCGCGGCCCGATGTTCGTCCACAGCGTGGCCTGGGGGCGCCTGCACGGCGCTCGGCTTGTCGGTGACCGCCTTGTCCTGGCCTGGGAGCCGGCAACGGTGGTGGCGGTCGGGCCGTTCGCGCCGGTGGGGGAGTCCCCCGGCCGGCGGGAACAGACGGAGCGGACCGGCGCCGCGATGATGACGTTGCGTGCGC
>NZ_CAKJTR010000052.1:23441-30752 GCF_917627355.1 Protofrankia sp. Cj3
TCCTGGTGGTGGCACGCCCACGGCGGCTGACCCGTTTCACCTCCGGGCGCGGGGGCCGGCCCGCCGGTCAGCGAATGTCGAGAAGGTCAGCGGCGAGCAGGCACAGGTCATCCTCCCGGCCGCTGGGTCCGGCCACCTCGTCCAGCAGCCGGTCGCACGCTGCGTCCAGGCCCATGGTATTGGCGCCGGCGGCGACGGCCGACAGGAAGTCGAGCCGGTCGGATATGGAGGTGTCCCGGCGCTCGACCAGCCCGTCGCTGTAGAGCAGCAGACGTGCGCCTGGCGGCAGGGCCATGGTGTCCTGCCGGTAGACGAGGTTGTCCACGGCACCGAGGATCGGGCCGTGGACTTCCTCCAGGAAGGCCGGGCTGGCGCCGTCGAGCACCAGCGGTGGGGGATGTCCCGCGCATGACCAGGTCAGCATCTGGTTGGTGACGTTGAGGCAGACGACCACCGCGGTGGCGTAGACCTCCGAGCCGGAAGCCGTGAGGCTGGCCGACAGCTGGCCAGTGATCGCGGCGGGGGACTGCCCCAGCATCGCGTAGGCGCGCGCCGCGTGCTTGAGCTCGGCCATGACCGTGGCCGCGCGTAGCCCGTGGCCACCGACGTCGCCGACGATCAGCATGAGCGAGTCGTCCGGGAGCGCCAGCGCGTCATACCAGTCGCCGCCGACGTCGACGTCACGGCCCGCCGGCAGGTATCGGGCGGTCAGGTCCACTCCGGCCACGGTCGGCAGGTGCCGTGGCAGGATCGCCTGTTGAAGTGCTTCGGTGACCGAAAGCTGTCGATCATACAGCCGCGCCCGTTCGATCGCGTGGGCGCAATGCCCGGCCAGGGTCGTCAGGAAGGCCCGCTCATCGGTATCGAAGATCTGTTCGGATGCCCACCCGAGCAGGATGACCCCGATCGGCCGTCCCGATATGATCATCGGGAGGTGGGCCACGCGGCCCAGCCCGGCCATCTCGAGGAGGGCCCCGACATGGGGATAGTCGGCCAGGTACTCCGCTCGGGAAGCGTCGAACCGGGCATGCGCCGTGCGCAGGACGTCCGAGGTGGCGGTGGCCGCCCGGCCGGAGATCCGTTCCAGGACGCGGTTGACCTGTTTGGACTGTGTGGTCGGGCCGACCATGCACAGCCGCCCCTCCTCACCGACCAGTATGATCGCGGCGACGTCGGCGCCGAGGTCGTCACGGGCGGAGCGAGCCACGGCATCGGTGACGTCCGGAACGGTCAGGGCTTGGCCGAGCGCGGCGGTGACGTCGAAAAGCTTGCGGGCCCGGTCCAGCGCCGACGACAGTGATCGGATCAGCTCCGCACGCTGTGCCTCCGCGCGCTGACGGTCGTCAACGTTGCGGAAGTACACGGTCATCCCGTCCGGCGCGGGAAACAGGCGGATTTCGAAATAGCCGGCGAGCGGCCCGTAGTATCCCTCGAACTCCACGGGGACCTGCGTCCGCTGGGCTTGTAGGTACAGTTTTTCGAACGCCGAGCCGATTATCTCCGGATACACGTCCCACATCGGTTTCCCGAGCAGCTCGGACGGGTCATGGCCGAGGAGCCGGCCCGCGACCGCGTTGACGAACACGAACCGGCCCTCGTTGTCGTACACCGCCACACCGTCGCTGACGTGCTGCATGGCGCGCCCGGCCTGTTCGCGCTCGTGGCGCAGCTCGGTGGTGTCGGCGCAGACTCCGGCCAGGCGGACGATCTGGCCCGTGGCGTTGGTGATTGTCCGGCCGCGCCCCTGGAGCCAGGCGTGTGAGCCGTCCGGGCGCATCACCCGGTACTCCTCCAGGATGGAGCCACCGCTCGCCAGCGCCATGGCGATCCGAGCCTGGATGTTCGGCGCGTCGCCGGGGTGAACGAGGGCCAGGAACGCCTCCATCGTCCCATCGAAGGCGTCCAGGTCGATGCCGTGCAGCTCGGCGGTACGCCGGTCCCAGCGCAGCGTTTCGCCAGCGACATCCCAGTCCCAGACACCCACGCACGCGGCGTCCAGCGCGAGCAGTAGATGATCGAAAGTGTTGGCATCGGGCGCGAGCGGCGTTGGTCCGTCAACGTGCCAGGACGCTGGTGCCACGGTCTCGGCGGGCGGCCGCGCGTCGCAGTGGGCTGACTGGCCGCGGTTACCCGTCCTGCCCATGGGGCCTCGGCGATCGCTCGGCAGATCATGGCTTGTCCGCCCAGGACCGGGCGGCGGTGTCGACACGGCTCGACAGTCAACCACGAGACCTCAGGTGCGTTCAGCAAAGGGAACGGAACAGGCCAGTATCTTGGCGCAATGTTACCGCGAGGCACCACCGCCAGGGTGGTTCTGCTCACGGTCGCGGGTGTGTTCCGCAGCCCGATCACTGGTGCCAGCGGGGTGGCGGTCTGCACCCTTGCCGCTGGTGCCCCTGGTCGGAGAGCACGCGATCATGGTTGTCGCGTGCTCGGAGACCTCAGGGGAGGTGCTGCTCGGGGAGCTCAGCGGGAACCTCGGGGAGCTCAGCGGGAATAGGGAGCCGGCCCCCCGGCGACGCCGGTATCGAGCAGCTTCGTCACCTCGTCCGGCGCGAAGCCCCAGCTGGCGAGCACATCGCCGGTCTGCTCGCCGGGCAGTGGCGGTACCGCGCCGAGTTCCGCTGGGGTGCGGCTGAAACGTGGTGCCGGCGCGGGCTGCACCACGCCGTCGCGTTCGACGAAGGTTCCCCGCGCCTGGAGGTGCGGGTGGCGTGGCGCCTCGGTGAGCGACAGTACCGGCGCGGCGCAGGAGTCCGTGGCCAGCAGGAGGCTGGCCCACTCGTCGCGGGTCCGGGTACGGAACACGGCCGCGAAACGTTCCTTGAGCGCGGGCCAGTGGGCCTGGTCGTCCCGTGCCGGCAGGTCGGCCGCGGACAGCCCCAGGCGGTGGATCAGTTCGTCGTAGAACGGCCCTTCCAGCGCACCGACCGCGATGTAGCCGCCGTCGGCGGTTTCGTAGACCTCGTAGTAGGGTGCGCCGGTGTCGGCGAAGTTCGTGCCGGGCTCGTCGCGCCAGCGCCCCTGGGCGAGCAGCCCGTGGAACAGGGTCGTGAGCAGGGCGGTGCCGTCCACCATGGCCGCGTCCACCACCTGGCCTCGCCCGTGGGCACGCGCGTCCAGCAGAGCGCAGACCACACCGAACGCGAGCAGCATCCCGCCGCCGCCGAAGTCGCCGACGAGACTGAGCGGTGGTACCGGCCGCTCTCCGTGCCGCCGAAAGTTGTTCAGGGCACCGGCGAGGGCGATGTACGTGATGTCATGGCCGGCGGTATGCGCGAGCGGGCCCTGCTGCCCCCAGCCGGTCATCCGGGCGTAGACCAGCCGAGGGTTGCGGGCAAGGCAGACGTCTGGACCCAGCCCAAGGCGTTCCATGACCCCGGGCCGGAATCCTTCGATCAGCGCGTCCGCGCTCTGCGCAAGTCTGAGCAGCGTCTCGGTACCGGCGGGGCTCTTCAGGTCGAGAGCCACCGACCGCCGGCCGCGGTTCATGGCGTATCCGCGGGGGTCGGCCCCCTGCCGGCTCTTCTCGTAGTCGCCGCCCGTGGTGGCGCGCGTGAGCCGATCCACCCGGACGACATCCGCGCCCATGTCGGCGAGCAGCATCGCCCCGAACGGCGCTGGGCCCAGGCCAGCCATCTCCAACACCCGCACGCCCGTGAGCGGCCCGGTCATGAGCGTCTCCCCTCGTCCTGGTGGCTCGGTTGTACAGCTGACTAATCTGAATAAATGATAGAGATATACGGTGCCGCCGGCCCCCCGGCGGCAGCGGCGGCGTAGCCACAGGAGGCGGGATGATCAGCGAACCGGGAGACACCGCAGGAGACACTGACAAACCGGTTGTCGTGAGCTGGCCCCGGCCGTCGGTTGCCCAGATCACGCTGTCCCGCCCTGACCGGCTCAACGCTCTCACCTTCGGCATGGTCGGGCAGCTTTCCGACACGCTCGCCCGGCTCGGTGCGGATGAGCGGGCCCGCGTGGTCGTGCTCACCGGGGCCGGCCGCGCCTTCTGCGCCGGCCTGGACCTCGCCGGGCACGTCCGGGGCGCGATGGGGCGCTCCCGCGGACCGGCCGAGCGGCTGCGCGGGCAGGAGGCCTTCGCCGCGATGGTGCGGACCATCCGTGCGATCCCGCAGCCTGTCGTCGCCGCGGTCAACGGCGCGGCGGCCGGTGCCGGGATGGCGCTGGCGCTGGCCGCCGATGTGCGGCTGGCCGCTGTCTCGGCGCGTTTCCACGTTGCCGCCGTCAAGATCGGATTGTCCGCGGGGGAGTGCGGCATCAGTTATCACCTGCCCCGCCATGTCGGCTCGTCCCGCGCTTTTGAGATCATGCTTACCGGCCGGCCGGTGGATGCCGCTGAGGCGGAGCGCATTGGTCTGGTCTCCCGGATGGTCGACGACGCGGATCTGCTCGACAGCGCGCTGGAGACCGCCGAGGCCGTCTGCGCCAACAGCCCCTTCGCGGTGGCGATGACCAAAAAGATCATGTGGGCGAACCTCGACGCGGGGTTCACCCCGGCGATCGAGCTGGAGAACCGGACCCAGATCCTCGCCGCCATGACGGCGGATTCGGGCGAGGCAATGCGCGCGTTCGTCGAGAAGCGCCAACCCGTTTTCACCGGAGAGTAATACCGTGGAATATGATCAGAACCCTTACGAACAACTCCTCTATGCCGTCGAGGAGAATGTCGCTACGATTACGATCAACCGGCCCGAGCGGCGCAATACCGTTACGTACCAGGTCCTCGACGAACTGATCGACGCCGTTACCCGGGCGGGGGCGGATGATGACGTGCGCGCGGTCGTGGTCACCGGCGGCAGTGGGCCTTTCTTCTCAGCCGGTACCGACCTGTCCAGCGGTGACGGGTACGACGCCGCGGCGGCGGACTTCAAACCGTTGCGCGGCGGGACCAGGGATGTCGGTGGGGAGCTGGCGCTGCTGATCTACGATCTACCCAAACCGGTGATCGCCGCGGTGAACGGGACCGCGGTCGGGATCGGCATCACCATGATTCTTCCGATGGACGTGCGCATCGCCGCGGACAACGCCCGCTTCGGGCTGCCCTTCACCCGGCGGGGGATAATCCCCGAGTCGTGCGCGAGCTTCTTCCTGCCGCGGATTGTCGGGATCTCCAGAGCGGTCGAATGGGCCGTGACCGGCCGGATCTTTCAGGCCGCGGAAGCGCTGGCGGCGGGCCTTGTACACGAGCTGCTCCCCGCCGCCGACGTGTTGCCCCGGGCGCGGGAGATCGCCATCGAGATCGCCCACAACACCTCGGCGGTGTCGGTCGCCCTCACCCGCCAGCTGATGTGGAAGCTTCTTGATGCCGATCATCCCATTGAGGCGAACCGGCTGGAGTCACAGGCGCTGCTCGCGCTCGGCCGGATGGCCGACGTCCCCGAGGGCGTGGCCGCGTTCCGGGAGAAACGGGCGCCTGCCTTCACCCTGCGCCCCAGCCGTGACCTACCCGGCTTCTACCCGTGGTGGGCCACCCCCTCCTTCGAGGAGTGACCAGCGGAGGGAGGCGCCCTGTGTGGGGCGTCGACCGACGAGCCGGGGTACCCGCGCATCGCGCAGCGATGGACGGGGAGCGATGACGCCAGGCGCGTGCCCCAACCCCGCGACGCCGCGTCCCCTATTGTCGGGCGCTCTTACATGGCGGAAACCACAGGTGGGGTACGCCCACGGCGGCCGATGCTGCTCAGCCGGCAAATAGCATCGGGATGTGCGGGCCGGTGGTTTTCCTCAAATTCCCTGTCATCTCCGCGGGCACGGCCCCGGCCGCGATCTCGGCCGGTGACCGTACTCCCGGGCATCAGCACCCAGGCCGTCGGGCCTGTCGGGCGGCAGCGGACCGCTGCCTACGGTGTGTGCCGGCATGCGGACGGCCGCGGTCCGCTGCCGCGGGCCGCGCCGACCACCTGCCTGTCTGGCCAGCGGTTCCTGCCGGGGGCGGACTCGGCTTCGGTGAAGCCCCCGAGGATGTCCTCGCCCGCGAGCTCGTCGCGGAGACCGGGCTGACGGTATCCATCGCCGCGCGATGCGCGGGTACCCCGGCTCGTCGGTCGACGCCTACAACCAGGGCGGCTCCCTGCGCCGCCGCGCGATGCGCGCGCCCCAGCCCCGCTCCTTGATCCGCGGCCCTGCTGCCGGGCGCTCTGATGCTGGCGTGACGGTCTGGCTCGGCGCCCGGATCGTGGGTGCTGGTGGTAAACCGGCCGAACTGGTCATTCGGTCGTTGCCGGCGGAGGAATGCATCCAGATGTTTCCGGCGTGACGGGCGGGTCCTGACTTCCACACGGCTTCCAGCGGCGTGAAGAGAGCTATGATCATGGCTTTCAGTCAGCGAGGAGAACATGGTGATGAATCGGTCGACTGTGTTGCTTGAAAGAACTGGGCGGATGTGCGGGACCGTCTTTTTGGCGACATCTGTGATCGGAGCCGCGCTGGGCGGGACAATGAGTTATCTGGCCGCGAACGGTACCGAAGCCGGCGCGCCCGGCGTCGGCATGGCCACTGGGGTGGCAGGCAGGCCACCGCAGGCCACCGCCACCGGTACGGTCCCACCGGCCGCGGCACCTGATACGGCCGACCCGGACATCGGTGCCTCGCCGGCCGTCGGGCCCGCTCCACCAGCGGCGCTGGCGCGGCGGGAGGAGCCGGCGGCATCCGACACACAGCCGGCCAGCGGTGCCGGAACAGCCACCGGTGGGCCCACCAGCAGCGATACCGAATCCGGAGCGGCACCCGCGCCGGCGCCCGCACCGGTGCCAGCCGCCTCGACGCAGCAGCCGGCGGCGGACCCGGCCACGACGGCACCCGCTCCCAGCCCGACAGCGCCGGCTCCAGCGGCCACGGCGTCACCGTCCGCGGCGCCGAAGCCTGTTCCGCCGGAGAACGGCCGGTGACGATCTGACGGTCTTCATGGGTGGCTGCCGCCATCGCCATGGGCCAGCGTATTTACTGTTCATTGATCTATATCTATATTTGTCATAATTTTTGTTGATTGATATCTCTGTGGCCGCTGGCAGTGCGCTGGCGGCCGTTCGCGTGTAAGCGACAAAATTATATTAAAATAATAGATATGATTGCCGTGGTTGTGATTATCCACAGCGAACACGCGGCGGCCCGGCGGCCCGGTGCGATACGCCCGCTGGCGGGACCGGGCTGTGCTGTCGGAAAAGCTGTGCCGCCGGAAAAGCAAGGGCCCGGCCTGGCGCAGCCCGGAACTTCCTCGGCACAGGCGTGCCGGCTGGAGCGTGGGGTATGCCCAGCCAGGTGTGCCCAGCGTTTTTCCAGTGGTGCCGACGG
>NZ_CAKJTR010000053.1:0-29044 GCF_917627355.1 Protofrankia sp. Cj3
CGATAGGGGTGCGTGCCCTGGCCCCGCGACGCTGCGTCCCCTATTGCCGGTCGCTCTTAGCTGCCGGCCGCTGGGTATACCGGCGTCGCCGCGGCCTCGGACGCCGCGCTGGACACCCGGTGGCGCGCGCACCAGACGTCCCGGGACATCGGCGTGGCCGCCGGTTGTTCGTCGGCAAGCAGCACCCAGAGCAACCGGGCGCGGGCTTCGGCGCTGCTCTCGATCGCGCGCGCGACAACGGCGTACTCTTCGGTGCCGCTGGCGGCGACCAACCGTTCGGCATCCTGCCAGGCGCGTTCCCGCCATGCCACCAGCATTCCCAACAGATCGTCCCGGCCGAGACCATAGTCGTTTGTCTCGTCATCCAGGTGCGGGTCGAAACGGGCTGCCTCCTCCGCCAGCAACGGATCCAGCACGCTCGCCAGGATCGCGTTGATGCGGTCGTGGTCGCCCTTGTGGCTGCGCCCACCGGGGCCGACCAGGCCCAGCTCGGCGAGAACGAACGGCAGGTCGCGGGTGATGTGGGCGTTCATGCCGAGCAGCAGGTCACCAGCGGCTGAGAGCGTCGTTGTGGCGGCCGCGCTGAACGCCACCCGCCAGGCTGGTGGCACGTCTGCGGGACGGTCCGCCGACCCCTGGCCAGACGCCTGGAACCGGTCGAACGCCCGGAAGTAGTACGCGGCGAACAATGCGTCCTCGGCGTTGACCCACTCGGGATCCGCGAAGGAGCCCAGCTGTGAGGCGGTGTCGCGAAATGCCTCAGTCGTGCGCAGGTAGGCGAGAGAGAAGACCGCGCGGTGGTCGCAGTAGTCCGCTAGTGGCCTGAGGCGGTTACGCATAGTTGTCACTGTTTCCTGTACGCATGCCGGCGAGCCGGTTACGCAAGGTGGGGGAAATCGATGCCCCGCAGGCTCGGCCGCGGCTCGATCAGGCATCCCGGCCAGCGGTGGAGCAACTATCAGTAGTGTTATGACTGCGCTTCGTAGCCATCCCATGGGATGGCATGGTAGCCAGGCCATAACTTAAAGCATTTACAGCTGGATGAAGAGTCGTGATAATGCTGCGCTATGTCCCTCCAAGGTCACAATCCGGATGCGGCGATGCTGCCGCTCTGTGCGGGGCGCCAGGATGTCGTCGGCGGACCGGCCAGGTCACGACACAGCAACAGCCGCCACGGCCGGGATGTGCGCGAACCGCCTGTTGCCCAACGTGGCAACGCCACGCCTGACGGGCTGATGCCCGTCGCGATAGATGGTTCCGGCCGGGGTGTCCTCGACAGCCTCACCGAGGTCGTCTTCCAGACCGACGCCGAGGGGCGCTGGACATATCTCAACCAGGCATGGACGACGGTGACCGGTTTCGATGTCATCGCGTCGCTGGGGAGCCACTTCCTCGACTACGTCCACCCGGATGAATACGACCAGACGATCGCACTGTTCATGGCGGTGGTGGCCGGCGGTTTCGATCATTGCCGGCATGTGGCCCGCTACCGGACCAGCGACGGTGCGTACCGGCGTGTCGAGATCCGTGCCAATGTGCTGCGAACGCCGGACGGTGAGGTTTCAGGCAATTCGGGGACGATTATTGATGTGACCCGTGGCCGGCTGGGAGCTGAGACGGTCGGTGAGCATATGGCGCTGTTGGAGCTTGTTTCCGGGGGCACGCCAGCGGACGAGCTTCCGGTCGGTGTCGCGGTCTACGACCGCACGCTGGGTCTGCGCCGGACGTCGCGGGTCGTTGACCGCCTGCTCGGCGAGCGGCTGCGGGCCGGCGAGCCCCTGGACAGGCTGGGATTCCTGTTGCGTCCGCGCGGGGAGGGAGCCGCGCTGGACGGCGAGTGGGGACTGGTGGCCACCGCGGCGCGGACCGGCCGTCCGCAGCACGGTGACGTCAACCTCGTCAGCCGGGCCGACCCCGATCCCGGCGGGCCTGGCGGGCCCGGCGGGCCTGGCGGGGAGCGGGCGCTACGGGTCTCGGTCATCCCGAACGTGGAAGGGCGCCAAGAGCTGATCGCATTCGTGTTGCAGGATGTCACGGATCTGCGGCGGGCGGAACGGCTGCAAGCGGCCGTCGCTCAGCTCGGTCAGCGTGCCCTGGGCGGGATGACCGTCCCAAACCTGCTCGCGGAGGCTGTCCAGCTGGTCCGCGTCACCCTGGACCTGCCCGAGTGCGCGGTGCTGGAGCCGGTGGAGCAGGCGGACCGGGCGGACCCGGTCGCCGCGGTCATCGCGGCCGCGCTGGCGTCGGATCGCCCCACGGTCGTCAGGCACGGGACGGCTCCCCTCGGGGTCGCCGCCCGTATCGGCACGGCTGGCCGTGGGCACGCCGTGCTGGTGGCGCACGGGCCGTACCCGCGGGCCTTCGCCGCCGACGAGGCGGACTTCGTCCAGTCGGTCGCCAACGTGCTGGCTGCCGCGATCGAACGGGATGGCGCTGAGCGTGAGATCCGCCACCAGGCTCTGCACGACCCGCTGACCGGTCTGGCCAACAGGGTCTTTCTGCATAAGCAGATCTCAGAGGCGTTGCGGGCGACCGAGATCGACGGCGTCGCGCTGGCTCTGCTATTGATGGATCTTGACCGGTTCAAGGAGATCAACGACACGCTGGGACACAGTGCCGGCGACGACGTGCTCCGTGAGGTGGCGGCGCGGCTGCGGCGCGCCACCGGGCCGGCCACGACGGTCGCCCGCCTCGGCGGGGACGAGTTCGCGATCCTGTTGCCGTCGGCGCCGCGGGGAGCCGCTGACGCCCTGGCGGCCGCGAGCCGGGTGCGTGCCGCGCTGGCCGAACGTATCGATGTCGGCGCTCTCCCGCTCAGCGTGGACGGAAGTATCGGGATCGCGCTCGCTCCCGCTGACGGACGTGATCCAGGAACGTTGGTGCGGTGCGCTGACGTGGCTATGTACCGGGCCAAACAGCTGTCGGTCGGGGTGGCCGTCTACGCCCCCGACGCCGACCAGAACCGCCGTGAGCGCCTCGAGCTGCTCGGTGGTCTGCGCTCGGCGATCGCGGGCGGCCAGCTGGTCCTGCATTACCAGCCCAAGGTCGATCTGCGCACCGGGCGGACCACGGCGGTCGAGGCACTGGTTCGCTGGCAGCATCCGACGCACGGCCTGGTCGAGCCGGGCCGTTTCGTTCCGTTCGCCGAGCAGAGCAACCTGGTCAGGCCGTTGACCCGTCGAGTTCTGATGCTCGCGCTGGACCAGGCCCGATCATGGTGGGACGCGGGTCGGTTGCTGCCCGTGGCGGTGAACGTCTCAGCACGGATGTTGCACGACGCGGAGCTGCTCTCGACCGTACAGGCGGAACTGGAGCGGACCGGTATGCCACCGCAGGCGCTTGAACTCGAGCTCACCGAGAGCGCCGTGATGGTGAACACCCGCAACGCGATGACCGTTATCACCCAGTTGGGGCGCGCCGGGATTCGGATCTCCGTGGATGATTTCGGGACCGGATACTCCTCTCTCGCCTATCTGCGTGATCTCCCAGTGCACGACCTGAAAATCGATAAATCATTCGTGCTGAACGTGGCGCGTCACCCCAAGGATTTCTCGATCGTGCGATCAATCATTGATCTTGCCCACAATCTCGATCTTCGGGTGGTTGCCGAGGGCATCGAGTCGGACGAGGTCTGCACGTTGCTTCGTGACCTCGGCTGTGACGAGGGGCAGGGCTTCTTCCTCGGGTATCCTGTGCCACCCGCGGATCTTGCCGCTTAGCGGTCGCCGCCGGCAGGCCTCGGCGAACTTCCAGCCCCGCTCCTTGATCCACGCCCCTGTTGCCGGGCGCTCCTAGGTCGGGCCGGACACTGCTGGGCTCGTTCGGGCTGACCGTCGGCGGCTGGCACGGCATGATGGTTGAGGCGATCACCTACGGCGATGTTACTGGATTGTACCGGGTGGACTTTTTTGGATGATCTATCGGATCTCGGCTGGTCGAGGCCGTGAAGCCCATTGCATGCACGCGGTTTTCTCAGAGAAGGTGCCACGCAGGGGGGCTGTGCTGCACCATAGGCACAGCCTCACCAGATTCTGGAGGTTGGCCGTGAGCGGGAGAACCAGCACGCTACGGGGACGCGTCGCGTTGGTTGTGCCGGCGCTCCTCGCCGCTGTCGTTCTTCTTGCCGGCTGTGGCTCGGCTCGTTACCAGTATGTGACGAACAAGGACGCCGGTACGTTTCTCAAGATCCCGAGTGCGTGGCAGCATCAGCTGATGCCCGGACCCGCCTTCATCGGGATCGACACCCGAAACGTCAGTCCGGAGGCCGCGCGCACGTTGGCCACCCGTGAGTGGGTTGTGGGGATTGACGCCGCGCCGAAGTTCGACGACAGGAACCTGCTGCTTCCAGACGCGGCCGACCCCAAGGGATTCGTGCAGGTCCGCCAGCTTCTGCCGGAAGAGGCGGCCACGTTGTCCACCAATGACCTGCGCAACCAGCTCGTCTCCATCGACCAGGAGATCCAGGCGCAGGAGGAGGCGGTCCGGCAGAACCCCGAGCGTGCCCGGCTTGAGCCCGAATTCCTCCTGCTGGCCGAGGATCTCGTCCACCGGGAGGGCGGCGTCCACGGTCTTCATCTGGTGTACCAGCTCCATCTGGGCACCGGGCTCGTCACCGTCGACCAGACAAGCCTGCTGGACCGTGATCAGACCAGGTTGTACCAGCTTGTGTTCGCCTGCTCGTCCTGGTGCTATGACCGGCATCGGGTCGAGATCCAGAAGGTCCAGACATCGTTCACGATCAAGCCGATCACCTGAGGTAACGAACATGAATCAGGCCCCGCCGGCGCAGCCGTCCCCGATCGGCCCCGTCGTGCCCCCGCAACCTGAGCCGGCGCCGCCGGTGCGCAAGCCTCTGGTGTTTTGGGACAGAATAAAGTTTCTCGTCCTGTTCGGTGCGTTGTTCGTGTTCGTGGTGGCCGCGGCTACGGCGGACAATCCGATCATGGGCTGGTCCGACGCCGTGCGTGAGCAGGTGTCGTCGAGCTGGTGGCTGTTGGCGCTGATCGCGATCGAGGTTGTCCGCCAGATCCACATGTTGATCGGCGAGCGGTCGTCGGAGTATTACGTCTTCTGGACCGACAGGGTCTTCGGCCGCTTCGAGCGCCGCCTGCGCCAGCTCAACGACTGGAACCGCTACCGCATCGGCCGTGCCCTGAAATGGGTGGCGACGGCCGCGGTCTTCGCGTTTGTCTACGCCCGGATCAAGCACGACTCCGTGTTCAACGCGATCATTGGGCTCCCCGGCGATATCTGGCGGGCGGCCCCGTTCGTGGTGCAGATCATGTTTATCATGTTTATCACCATCGGGCAGTTTGCGCTGTTGTTCTGGTTCCTCTCCCGCGGTGGTGTGGATGTGTACTTCCCCGAGGACATCAAGACCCGGTTCACCGACGTGTGGGGCCAGGACCACGTTCTGTCCCGGGTCAAGGAAGCGGTCTTCTACCTGGAGAAACCGCAGGAGATCGAAAGCCGGGGCGGGTACGTGCCCGGGGGCATCCTGCTGTGGGGCCCGCCCGGCACCGGGAAGACGCTGATCGCGGAGGCGGTCGCCGGTGAGACTGGGAAACCCTATGTCTTTGTCGACCCGGGCGCCTTTCAGGCCATGTTCTTCGGTGTCGGTGTGATGAAGGTGAAGAGCCTTTTCCGCAAGCTGCGCAAACTCTCCCTGCGGTATGGCGGTGTGATTGTTTTCTTTGATGAAGCCGATACTCTGGGCAATCGTGGTCAGCTCGCCGGTGGTGACTTCGGGCGGTCGACGCCGTCCGGTCACGCTGACGGCAGCTGGACCGGCCTGATCGGCTCCGGCGGCTCCTGCAACGGGATGACCTACGCGAGCAACTCGGCGCGCCGGCAACTGGTGGAAGCCCGGTTCGTGGTTCCCGGTGGCGGCGGCGGTGGTCAGTCCAGTTTCGACGGAACGCTGCAGGCGCTGCTCACCGAGATATCGGGTCTGAAGAAGCCGCGTGGCTTCCTCAACCGGGTCGTGCGGCGTGCTCTGGGCATGCGCCCGAAGCCGCCACCGAAGTACCGAATCATGGTCATGATGGCGACGAACATGCCGCAGTCACTGGACGAGGCGCTGTTGCGCCCCGGCCGGATCGACCGCATCTACAAGGTGGGCTACCCGAGCAAGGAGGGCCGGGTACGGACTTTCAACGGCTATCTGGCGAAGGTCACCCACGAGGTGACGCCCGATCAGGTCGAGCGGCTTGCCGTGATGAGCCCCTACGCCACCGGCGCGAGTATCAAGGACATGGTCAACGAGGCTCTCATCCAGGCCATCAAGGCCGGCCGTGAGGTCGTCACCTGGCCTGATCTGCTGCGTGCCAAGTCAATCAAGGAACACGGCCTGCCCGACGACCACGAGTACGTGGAGCGGGAGCGCCACAGCATCGCCCTGCACGAGGCATGCCATGCGGTGGTCATGTACCGGTTGCAGAAGCACATGGTCATCGACATGGCGAGCATCGAGCGCCGCGGGGACACCGGTGGGTTCGTGGCTCCGGTGCCGTTGGAGGACCGGTTCGTCGACTGGCGGTCCGAGGTCGAGATCGATGTGATGACCTTCCTGGCCTCCATCGTGGGCGAGCGGATGTTCTTCGACGGTGACCACACCCAGGGAGTCGGCGGTGACCTGCATGCCGCCACCGAACTTGTCGCCCGCAGCATCGGCAGGCACGCGATGGGCAGCACGCTGATGTCCCGCCCGGCGCTGGCCTCGGGTCTCGACGGCAATCCGGCGCACACCGCTGGCAGCCCGGGGTACCTCGGTGGCGGGTTCGCCGATGAGGTCGAGGCCAAGCTCCAGGAGCTGTATCAACGGACCGAGGTCATACTGTCGGACAATCGCCGGGAGGTTCTCGCGGTGACCCACGCGCTGGAGACGAACAAGACCATTACCGGCGAGGATGTTGAAGCGATCATGAAGGGTACGCTCGGTCCCACGCTGGATGGTCGCCGCTACCACGAGCCCGACTTTCTCGACCTGGCGGAGGAATATCACCTCAGTGCCGTCCAGGCACACCGGGGCCACCCCACCGAGCAGCTGCGGCTACCCGATCTCAGCAGGGCCGCGGCCTCGGCGGGTCCGGACTGACCTGACCAGACCGGACCGATCGGATCTGACCGGCACGAGCAGCTTGCCGCGCGCCATACCCGCTCACGCCGGGGGCGCGGCAGCCGCGCCGTCGTCCCGGCTGTGATACCTGGACGACGGCGATTTGCCGGGCGCTCTTACAGGGGGATCGGGCGCTCTTACAGGGGGATGTTGCCGTGGGAGCCACGGCCGGCGGGTGCCCCGGCAAGGGTGCTGGCGATGACCGCGCGGGTGTCGGCGGGTGTCACCACGGCGTCCACCACTCCCAGCTCCACGGCTCGGTCGATCCCGCCGACCAGGCGCGCATGTTCGGCGGTGAGTTCTGCAAGCACGGTTGAGCGGCGCTGCGCCGGGACCTCCGCCAGCGTGCGGCGGTGCAGGATTCCCACGGCGGCCTCGGCTCCCATCACCGCGACCTCCGCTGTTGGCCATGCGTACACGGCTGTTGCGCCCAGGCAGCTGGCGTTCATCGCGATGTAGGCGCCGCCGTATGCCTTGCGGGTGACGACGGTGACGCGGGGCACAGCGCACTCGGAGAACGCATAGAGCAGTTTCGCGCCGCGCCGGACCACGCCTTCCCATTCCTGGCCGACGCCTGGGAGGTAACCCGGCACATCGACCAGGACGATCAGCGGTACTCCGAAGGAGTCGCACATCCGTACGAAACGGGACGCCTTTTCGGCGGACGCCGCGTCCAGGCAGCCGCCACGGCGCAGCGGGTTGTTCGCGACCACGCCGACCGTGCGGCCACCGAGCCGGCCGAGCGCGGTGACGATGTTCGGTGCCCACTTCGGGTGGAGTTCGAGCACCTCGCCGTCAAGGACGCCCGCGACCAGCGGGCGCACGTCGTACGCACGGCGGGGTGACTCCGGCAGAAGGCTGCCGAGGTCGCGATCCCGCACCGGTCCGATTTCGCCCTGATCGGCAAGGAGCGCGCACAGCCGCCGGGTGCGTTCGATGGCGGCCTCGTCGGAGTCACAGGTGATCGCGACCACGCCGCTGCGGCGTGCGTGTACATCGGCTCCGCCCAGGCTGTCGGCGGTGCAGTCCTCGCCGGTCACGGTGCGTACGACATCCGGGCCGGTAACGAAGATTTTGGCATCCGGGCCCATGAGGACGATGTCGGTCAGCGCGGGGCCGTACGCCGCGCCACCCGCGGCGGCACCCAGCACCAGGGACAGCTGTGGGATCCGCCCGGATGCTCGCACGGTTGCCGCGAACACGCGGCCGACACCGTCAAGAGACGCCACACCCTCCTGGAGCCGAGCGCCTCCGGAATGCCAGATTCCCACCACCGGAGCGTCGAGGCGCACCGCGGCCTCGATAGCGTGGACGATCCGCGCACAGCCGTCACGGCCCATCGCTCCGCCCTGAATGGTCGCGTCCGTGGCGAAGGCGACGACCGGACTGCCATCAACGGTGCCTTTTCCAGCCAGCACCCCGGAGCTGTCCGCCGTGGTGAAGGGCTCGAATGAATCAGGATCGAAGAACTGGGTCAGCCGGGCTGACGGAATGCGTGGGTCAATGCGTTCGAGCGTAGAGAGACTCATTTTTTGTCTCCTTGAGATCATAGTGTCTCGGGCGGCGCGAAGGAGACGACTTCCCGCTGGTCATGTCGCGATCCGCGGGGTCCTGTAAAGTCATGCCGCCGCTGACCGGTTTGAGGTCACTGGGTTCTCCGGCCGTGTGCGCGAGCCACATTGTCACGCGGCCGTCGACCGGCTGGGCCTGTCGCGGAGCCCCGGAATTCAGTGCCGGGTGCCCGTCTCGGGTGCCCGTGCGGACCTGAAATAACCAGGCATGCAGGCCCGCACGGGTGAAGTCGTCAGGTATATGGATGTCAGGGTGTGAAAGCGAGGCAGACGTCGTGCCCGCCGAAACCGAACGAGTTCGACAGCACCGCCCCGGTGGGGATGGCACGGTTATCGATGGACACCACGTCCAGGTCGATCTCGTCGTCGAGAGCGTCGAGGTTACGGGTCGCCGGTACCGTCCGCTCCCGCAACGCCAGGACACAGAACACCGCCTCGACCGCGCCGGCCGCGCCCAGCAGATGCCCGGTCATCGACTTGGTCGAGGTCACCGTCACGGTGTCGAGCGCGGCACCGAGCGCGGCCCGCAGCGCACGGGCCTCGGCGACGTCCCCGGCCGGAGTGGAGGTGGCGTGGGCGTTGATGTGCACGACATCGGTCGGGACGAGCCCGGCGGAGCGCAATGCCGCGCGCACGGCCCGCGCCGCCCCGGCCCCGCCGGGTTCGGGCGCCGCCACATGGTAGGCGTCCGCGCTGATCCCCGAACCGGCCAGCGTGGCGTACACCCGCGCGCCGCGGGCGCGGGCGTGCTCCGCGGTCTCCAGGACCAGCACCCCCGCACCCTCCCCGAGGACGAAGCCGTCCCGGCCCTTGTCGAACGGCCGGGACGCCGTGGCGGGCGCGTCGTTGCGCCGGGACAGGGCCTGCATCTGGGCGAATCCCGCAAGGGGCAGAGCGTGGATCGCCGCCTCTGAGCCGCCCGCGATCGCGATGTCGGCCCGGCCAGCCCGGAGCATGTCCAGCGCATGGCTGATTGCCTCCGCGCCGGACGCGCAGGCGCTGACCGGGGCGTGCACCCCGGCACGAGCGGTGAAGGCGAGCCCGACGGTCGCGGCCGGCCCGTTGGGCATCAGCATCGGCACCACATGCGGGGAGACCCGCCGCGGCCCCCGCTCCCGCAGCACGTCGTACTGGCCCAGCAGGGTCAGGACTCCGCCGATGCCGGAGCCGATCACCGCGGCGAGGCGTTCAGGGTCGACGTCGGGGGTGCCGGCGTCGGCCCAGGCCTCCCTGGCCGCGACCAGGGCGAGTTGTTGGACCCGGTCGAGGGTACGGGCCTCGACCCGGCCCAGCGGGGGTTCCACCGCCAAGGGCGCGCCGATGTGCACGGGCAGCTGCTCGACCCAGTCCTCGGTGAGGCGGCGGACCCCGGAGCGGCCCGCGAGCAGCCCCTCCCAGGTGGATGCGACATCGCCGCCGACAGGAGTGGTTGCCCCGAGGCCGGTGACCACGACCTGCCTGGGGGTCTCGGTCACGCGGCGACACCCGCCCGCTGGATGTAGGACACCGCGTCGCCGACGGTCTTGAGGCTCTTGACGTCCTCGTCGGGGATCTTCACGCCGAACTTCTCCTCGGCCGCGACCACGACCTCGACCATGGACAGCGAGTCCACGTCCAGATCGTCGATGAAGGTCTTGTCCGCCGTGGCGTCGGCCGGGTCGACTCCGGCGACCTCCTCCAGAATCGCGGCGAGCCCTGCCAGGATGTCGGACTGCGACATGTACTTCTCCTTCTTGGTTTACCCCGGTACTTCCGTCTGCCGGGCGGCACTTTCGGGGAATCCTATGGGCAGCGGACGACCTGACCGCAGTAGGTCAGGCCGGCGCCGAAGCCGAACAGCAGAACCGGATCACCCGGCTGCAGCCTCCCGCCGTCGAGGAGCCGACTGAACGCGAGTGGGATGCTGGCGGCTGAGGTGTTGCCGGCGTCAACGACATCGCGGGCTATGACGGCGTTTGTAGCACCGATACCGTTTACCAGCGCATCGATTATCCGGAGATTGGCTTGATGGGGGACAACGCCGGCGATGTCGGCTGGCGCGAAGCCGGCCAATTCACAGGCACGCCGGACTATCGGTGTCAACGCGATGGCCCACCGGAACACCGTCTGGCCTTCCATGCGAAACAGGTTGTCACCATACCCCGGAACGCGAATGGCGCCCGCCTTCCCACCGTCATGGCCCCATACGGCCGGTCCGATCTCCCTGGTCACGGCGGGCCCGACGACCGCCGCGCCAGCACCGTCGGCAAGCAGGACACACGTCGAACGGTCGTCCCAGTCGGTGTAGTCCGACAACCGTTCGGCCGCGACGACCATGACGTGTCTGGCGCTGCCGGCCCGGACCATGTCGGACGCCATCGACAGGGCGTAGGAGAATCCGGCACAGCCCGCGTTGAGGTCGAGGGCGCCTGCCCGCCCGGCACCGAGGCGGTGGGCGATCTGCGGCCCGGAACCAGGGATCTGGGACGGATTCGTGCAGGTCGCAAGCAGGACCATGTCGAGATCGGCGGCGTCGATACCGGCTGAGGCCAGCGCCTTCTCCGCCGCCATGCTCCCCATCGAGACGATCGTCTCGTCGGCGTCCGCAATGCGTCGGGCGGCGATACCCGTCCGCGCGCGAACCCATTCGTCCGAAGTCGCGACACGCCTGGCGAGATCGTCGTTGGTAACCACACGGGCGGGCCGGTATGTCCCGAGCCCCATCAGCCGGGAGCCGGTCATCGCGCTACTCCGACGAGCCCGCTGAGGGTCTCCTCGACGTCGTCGCCGACTGGGTCACCGCCGGCAAATTCGGCGACCAGCTCACGGGCTGCGGGCAGGTCGTCGGGGGTCTTCACGGCGACGATCCGCACGCCGGGGAACTCCCTTTTGGCGATTCCCGCCAGTGTGCCGGCGGGCGGGAGCTCCAGAACGGCCGTCACTCCGAGATCACGCAGCCGCGCCAGGCACAGGTCCCACCGGACCGGGGCGGCTACCTGGTTCACCAGCCGGGTGACCAGATCCGAGCCGGTCTTTATGATCATTCCATCCGCGTTGGACACCTGTGGCAGCGCGGGAGTTCGCGGCCGTAGCCCCGGAGCGACCTGCGCCAAGCGCTCACGGGCGGGTTCCATGAAGTGGGTGTGAAAGGCGCCCGCGACCGACAGCGGCCGCAGGCGGGTCCGGGGCGGCGGGTTGTCGGTGAGGCCGGCCAGTGCCTCGATCGTGCCGGCCGCGACGATCTGGCCGGCACCGTTGCGGTTCGCGGCGGTCAGAGCCAGCTGCTCCAGGTGGTTGATGACGACATCCGGTTCGCCACCGACCACAGCGGTCATACCGGTGGCGACACGCCCCGCGGCCTGCGCCATTGCGCGTCCGCGCAACGCGACGAACACGAGCGCGCTTTCAGCCGTCAGCGTGCCGGCCAGCACGGAGGCGGTGATCTCACCCACGCTGTGGCCGCCGACCACGATATTTCCCGTGTTGATCGGAGGCAGTTGCTCGGCGGCGACCAGACCGGTTGCGACGATCAGTGGCTGAGCGATGGCCGTGTCCCGGATCGTGTCCGCGGACGCGTGGCAACCGACGTCAACGAGGTCGATTCCGACGGCCTCGGACCACCACCGCAACCGTGTCTCAATCCCGCCGATCTTGATCCAGGGCTGCAGCTGACCTGGGGTCTGGGCACCTTGACCGGGCGCGAGGATAACGAGCACCGGACTACCTAACCCTTCCCGGCCGCTGTCTGTCGCTGGCGGGCACTCACCGTTGTGCCGTCAGCCCGTTGTGGGGTCTCCACAAAATGATTCGGTCGTCGCGCGTCTTTGTTCCGCATCTACTCCGCTGGAGCGGAATTTCGTGACACTGGCGACAAGTGATGGCAAGACGTCCGGGTCGACCGGCGCCGAACCCGCAGGCCGGCTACGCAGCGGGCCGGTCTGTGACCGGCCTGTGGTCAGGCCGCGGTCAGGCGGCCCAGGATGAGCGCCACATGCAGGGTGAACCGTTCGCGGTGATCTGTCGGATCAAGACCGCAGACGTCGGCGGCCTTACGCAGTCGGTAACGGACCGTGTTGGGGTGGAGATAAAGCGCGCGCGCCGTGGCCTCCAGCGAGGCGCCGAGGTCGAGGTAGGCACCGGCCGTCGCCAGCAGCGGTGTTCCCGCCTCGCGCAGCGGGTTGTAGACCTCCTCCACCAGCGCTCGGCGTGCCCCGGTATCGCCGGCCAGCGCCCGTTCAGGCAGGAGCGCCTGTGCCGTTACCGGTCGCGGAGCGGCCGGCCACGCCGCGACCACGTCGGCGGCGGCCAGCGCCGCATGCGCCGAGGATGCCGCCGCGGCCAGATCGGCCGCGACCGGGCCGATGACGACCGGACCGGGCCCCCACGCGGGCAGCAGGGCGGCGGCGGCATCGAGCAGGGCACGCTGGGTCTGGTCATCGGATCTGACTGACCGCGCCGCGGCCTGGCTGGTGGCGAAGTCACCCCCGACGATGACAACCAGGCGTTCGTGGTGGACACCGGTGAGCACCTCCAGCCCGGCACCGCGCCCGAGGCGGTGGACCTCGTCGACGACGACCTCGGGGGAGTGGTCCGGGGCGTCCCCGATGATCACAGCGACCGCGGGCGGGTTGCGCCATCCCAGTGCCGCCGCGCGCGACGGCAGCGCCCGTTCCACCTCGCCGCGTACGACATGGTCGACGACGAGCGCCTCCAGCCGGGCGTCCCAGGCACCGCGCTCCTCAGCGGCACGGGCATAGACGACCGCGCCGGCGAAGGCGATGTCACGGGAGTAGCGCAGCACATCGGCCAGCAGCCGTTGCTCGTGCTCGGGGCCGGCCAGGGCGGGTACCTCAGCCTCGATCGCCTCGACAGCCACCCGCACGAGATCGACCAGCCGGCGGAAGGTGACCGCTCGAACGAGATCGCGGGGGGCGACCCGGAAGACGTCTCCGGACAGCTCCCGGGCGTGTTCGGGCCGCCGGCACCACTCCACGAAGGACGAGATCCCAGCCTGCACCACCATCTGGATGTCGGCCCGGTGGCGTGCTGACATGTTCGAGAACCAGGGCAGGACGTCGTGCATGCGTACCACGGCGCGGCTCGCGAGCATGCCGCTGGACCGTTCTATCCGCCGGATGATCTCCTCGGCCGTGGTAAGGGCCACCTGTTGCTCGGGCAGGGACCCGACGGCCGCGTTCCTGGCCGAAGGAGCGTCGCTGCCCGTGGCCGGCTGCGTCACCGGCTGCGCGGTGTAGCGATCCCGGCTGCTGGGCCGGAGCTGGAACGCCGCTCACCACCATCGAACATGTCTCCTCCATCAAGTCGTTGACGCATGCGCCCTGGCCCGGATCCTTGTCTCCCGCGGACCGCGGGATGTGCGGGCGGCACGCGACGGACGTCAGGGTGACAATCAAGCCTGGCAGCGATTGTCTACAACTGATCATTAAAACGGCTGGCCCAGCTGTGGACCTTGGCGACATACGCCCTGGTCTCGCCAAAGTCAGGGACACCGCCAGCGTCACGGACGGCCCGGGGCCCAGCATTATACGCGGCGAGAATCAGCGACACGCGGTCGCCGGGCAGCTTCTGGACGACGTCGGCCAGGTGAGCCTCATAGTGCGCGGCGGACGGGATAGCGTCCGCCGGATCCAGGGGATTCGCCATCCCGTCGGCGTTACCGTCGACACCGAACTGTTTCCAGGTCTCGGGCAGGAACTGCATAAGGCCTCGAGCACCGGCGGCGGATACAGCCAGCCGGTTGAACTTGCTTTCCACCCGCGCCTGACCAGCGAGCTGCGCGGCGGTGAGCACACCGTAGACGGTCGCGGCCTCCTGGAAGAGGGGGATCAGATCGGGCGGGACCCGGACTGATGACCGGGGCGTGGCCGCGCCACAGCCGGTCAGGACCGTTGCCATGATTATGATCATAAATAGAGTGAGCGAGCTGGTAGCGCGTAACGCCTCCGGCCGGGTCGTGTCGCGTACGCGGAGCCGCGATTCCCACTGAGGGTTCACCTGCCCATTCTCCTGCGTTGGATGATCGTATGTGCGGACCTGGTCAATCTCCCGGGCCGGGGGTCTTGGGACAACGGTAAAACGACGACGGTCTCATACATCGCCAGCGGTCGCGGGATGGCGCGCGGGGCGGATGATTCCAACTGGACACCCCCCGGCGGTGCTGGTGGCCCAACTGCTGTGATATTGCTAAGAGAGACATAAAAGAAACTAGGGGTGACGTTATTGGCATCTTGGCAACGTCCCGGCTAGCCGTCGACGGCGGACAGCCAGTTCGTGACAGGCCGTATCCGCGATGGCCCGTCTTTCGTCCTGAGGAGATCGCCACGGCGACGGCGACCATGCGTAGGGGCGACGTCAGCTACTGGACGGGCCGCGAGGGCAGGCGTTTTGAACGCGAGTTCGCCGAAGCCGTCGGCGCGTGTCATGGGGTGGCTGTGGCCAACGGCACGGTTGCCCTGGAGATCGCCCTGCGGGTGGTCGGGGTCGGGCCGGGGGATGAGGTGGTGGTGCCGGCGCGGTCGACCATCGCGCCGGTCAACTGCGTCGCCGCTCTCGGCGCCCGTCCAGTGTTCGCCGATGTGGACGCTGAGTCACAGACGATCACCGTTGACTGTATCCGCCGGGTGCTCACCGCGCGGACCCGTGCTGTCGTCGCCGTTCACCTGGCCGGTTGGCCAGCGGATGTGGACGCGCTGCGGGGCCTGGCTCGAACCCGCGGACTCGCTGTCATCGAGGATTGCGGCCAGGCGCACGGGGCCACCCTGCGAGGCCGATCGGTTGGGACACGAGGCGATATCGGTGTGTGGTCATTCGGCTACGATAGAATTCTGAGCACCGCTGGTGAGGGTGGCATGGTCACCACTGACGATGCGGCGCTGTACCGGGCGGCGTGGTCATACAAGGAGCAGGGGCGGCGTTTCGCGGTCGTGGACGCGGGGGCCGAACCGAGGCTGGAGCCGGACGGCCTGTCAACAGACGACTTCGGCGGCGACGGGTTCGATGATCGCGATTGGGAGCAGGGTGGCGGCTCACCTCTCGCCCATGGCGGCTTCGGCACGAATGCCCGCATGCACGAACTGGCCGCGGCGGTAGGCCGGGCAGGGCTTCCGCACCTGCCGGAGATGGTCGAGCGGCGCCGGGACAACGCCCTGCTGCTCGCCTTGCGGCTCCGCGATGTAGCGGCGCTGCGGTTGGTCTCGCCCCCTTCTCACGTCGGCCACGCCTACTACCGCTGGTATGCGTTTGTGCGGACTGACCTGCTCCACGACGGCTGGAACCGCAATCGGGTCGTGGCGGCTGTCCGGGCGGAGGGAGTCCCCTGCTTCACGGGCTGCCCTCGGGAGGTGTATCGGGAGGCGGCCGTGCCCGCGTGGTGGCGCCCCGCGGCGTCCCTGCCGGTGGCCAGGGAGCTGGGCCGTACGGCGATCGCCCTCCTCGTGCATCCGGCCCTCGACCTGTCCGACATCTCCGACGCCTCCGACGCGCTCGTCAAGGTCATGTCGGTGGCGACGTCGGCGTAGTTCGCACGTCACTGTTCGTGGGCGCGTCACTGTTCGTGGGCGACCGCGGTGGGCGTCTGGCCCGGTCGGGGCTGGACGGGTATCTCGGCCTCCAACCGCGGCTGGACGCCGAGATCCTCGCAGCGGGCGAGCTGGCGCAGCGCGGTCCTGGCGCTTTCCGGCTGTCCCCACGGGTCGAGATCGAGGATGTGCCGCCGCTCGACCGGCGGCGCCGACACGTAGGAGATCAGGGGGTGATGGCGGCGGATGTCGTGCTCGTTGTCGTCGAAGAGCTCCTCGTGCAGTTTTTCGCCGGCGCTGAGCCCCGTGTAGATCACCTCGACGGGGCGCGCCGCCCGGGTCGCGAGGCGTTTGGCGACATCGGCGATTCGCACGGGCTGGCCCATCTCGAGCACGAGGACGTCACCGTTGCCACCCAGCGCGCCGGCCTGGATGACAAGCTCCACGGCCTCCTCGACGGTCATAAAGTAACGGGTGACATCCGGATGCGTGACCGTGAGTGGACCGCCGGCCGCCAGCTGGCTGGCGAAGATCCTCAGTACGGAGCCCTGGCTGCCCAGCACGTTACCGAACCGGACGCTGACGAATACCCCACGCGCATGCTGGCCGACGTGGGCGGTCAGGCGTTCGGTGATTCGTTTGGAGTAGCCCAGGGCACTCGTCGGGTTCGCGGCCTTGTCGGTTGAGATGTTGACGAAGCGTTCGACGCCGACAGCGACAGCGGCGTCGAGGATCGCGAGCGTCCCCCAGACGTTGGTCTTGATCGACTCGCCGGGGAAGCGTTCCAACAGCGGCAGGTGTTTCAGTGCGGCGGCGTGGAAGACCACCTGTGGACGGTGCCGGTCGAACAGCGCGTCGACAGCCTCGACGTCCCGGATGTCACACAGCACCACGGCTTCGTCGTCGGCGATCGCCTGGCCGTGAATGGACAGCTGGACGGCCCGTAGGGCCGATTCGTCCCGGTCAAGCATGATCATTTTTTCGGGCTGGTGGCGGTGGATCTGGCGGCACAGTTCGGAACCGATCGAGCCGCCGGCTCCGGTGACCAGGATCCGTTTACCGGTGAGATAGCCCGCAACCGAGGAGACGTCGGTCTGGATCTGGCAACGCCCCAGCAGATCGGTGAGGTCGAGGTCGCGGATGTCACGCACGTCCACGCGCCCGTCGATGAGATCCACCACCCGCGGGAGCACCTTGACGGTGAGGCCCGCCTCCTCGGCGACCTCGGTGATCTCCCGTAGCAGCGTGGCGTCGGCGCTCGGGATGGCTACCAGCAGGGTACGCGCGCCGGTCTGGTTGGCGACCGTGGCGATGGCCTCCCGCCCGCCGCGTACCCGCACCCCGCTCAGGGCCAGGTTCCAGGTGCGGGGATCGTCGTCGAGCAGGGCCACCGGCAGGTACGGGCTGTCCGGGGTGTGCAGCATCGAGGCCAGCACGCGGTCGGCCCCGTCACCCGCACCGAAAACAATGATCGGCTCGGTATCGGGACGCTGTGAGCGTCGGCCGCGTTTCTCGGCCAGCCGCCACAGGTAACGGATGCCGAACATCGCGACGAGACCGACAGCGCCCGCCAGCGGCAGGACGCCCACCGGCAGCGGCCCGGGCCGGCTGATGCCGGCGTCGACGACGACGATCCCGAGCGTGGCCAGCCCGACCGAGCAGGTCAGGGCGAGTACCTCGTCGAAGCCGCCGAACCGGTACCGCCCAAGGTAGAGGTGCAGAGCTGTGCCGGTGACGTAGAGCAGGCAGGCCGCGAGAACGGCGATCACCCAGAATCCGGCGTCGGCCACGGGCGGCTGGCCGAACCGGGCGAGGTAGGCCGCACTCAGGCCGAGTACCAGGCACGCCGCGTCGACACCGATCTGGAGGCCGACCCGCCAGCGCAGGTCCAACAGGGACAGCCGGGCGACGGCCCGCCACCACCGGAGCTCTTGGGGGCCAAAAGTCTTCTGTTTCTGCATGACTCCACAGCGTAATAACTACTGATGGTAAGTACATGGATGCGGAGCGAGTATGTTGGTTGCGCAGCGTCGTGCTGCGATAACTAGGATGTTTTGCCCGGAGAGGACAGGTCTGTTGGTGGAACTTCGGGACTACGTCAGAGCGCTCCGCCGGAGTTGGCCGCTTCTGGTGGTCTGTGTCATGCTTGGCGTTCTGGTCGCCGCGGCTGCCACCTGGCGGGAGGCGAAGGCCTACGCCGCCGCGGAGACTCTGGTGGTGGTGTCGTCAGACGGCACCGACAGCGCGACATCGGCCTATCAGGGCGGTCTGCTGTCCCAGCAGCGGGTGAAGTCCTATGTCGATCTTGTTGCCAGTGATCGGATCGCTGCGGGGGCCGTCGCCAGGCTCGGTCTTGATGTGCCGTCGCGGAGCCTCCAGGCCAAGATCAAGGCCGAAGCCGTCCCGGACACGGTGCTGTTGCGGATCACCGTGACGGATGGCGACGCCAGGCGCGCTCAGGCGCTCGCGGACGCGGTGGGCGAGGTGTTTTCCGAGGCTGTCGCGCAGATCGAGACGCCGGCTCCCGACAAGTTGCCGTCGGTGCGGGTGAACGTGTGGGAGAAGGCGAAGCTGCCGACCGAGCCCGTGTCGCCGAAACCCGTACGGGCCATTTCCCTGGGTGCCCTCCTGGGCCTGCTCGTGAGCATCGGTGCGGCTGTGCTCCGTCAGCGGCTCGACACGAGCGTCAGGACCGACGCCGACATCACCGCGGCGACCGGCCTGGCAACGCTCGGCGCGGTCGCCTTCGATACCGCGGGCGCACGCTACCCCCTGGTGGGGCCGCTGGACGCGCAGTCAGCGCGCGCGGAGGCGTTTCGCCAGCTCCGGACAAACCTGCGGTTCGCCAATGTGGACATGCCGGCGCGCGTCATCCTGGTCTCCAGCGCCACGCCCGCGGAGGGCAAGACAACGACGACCTGCAACCTGGCGATCATTCTCGCGCAGGCCGGGGCACGAGTGGCGCTGGTCGAGGCGGACCTGCGCAGACCGTCCTTCAGCGAGTACCTCGGGATCGAGACCGCCGCCGGTCTCACCTCCGTGCTGATCGGCGCTGTTGATCTTGATGACGTGCTGCTGCCATGGGGTGATGATGGTGGCCGGCTGGAGGTCCTGCCCAGCGGGCCGCTGCCGCCCAACCCCAGCGAGCTGCTCGGGTCCCGCGGCATGGGCGAGGTGCTCCGCGAGTTGTCCGGCCACTTCGACATCGTGCTCATCGACGCCCCACCGCTGCTTCCGGTCACCGACGCGGCTGTGCTCGCCGCGCAGGTGGATGGCACCCTGCTGGTCGTCCGCAACGGCCGGACCCGGCGGGAACAGCTGGCCCGGGCCGCCGAGGTGCTGCGGGCGGTGGACGCGCGGGTGCTGGGGGTCGTACACAACATGATTCCCACCAAAGGGCTGGACGCTATGTACTACGGCTATCCCTCCTACAGCGGGTACACCCAGATCAGGATGGGGCCGGGCCGGCGGAACAGGCACCGAGCCGTTGCCCAGCAGAGCGTGGTCGACCCGGGGAGAAGCGGCGCGGGCCACAGCGAGGGTCACGGTGAGGGCATAAGGATCGCTACCCAGCGTGAGTCGACTGACGATCCCGACGGTGCCGCCGGGGGCCCAGCTGACGATGCGGCCGAATCGCGCACCATGGAGCATCCGGTTGGCGGCGTCGGGGCTGGCGGTGATCTGTCGGCGGAGCTGACGACCCCGTTGGCGCTTGACGCGAAAACGACCGGATCCCACCGGCGCAAGCGCTAGTAGATGAAACCGGGGCTGGCCACCGGGACGAGCCTCCGGTGCCCGTGGTCCCGCTGGGGCCGGCGCTTCTCGAGGCTTCACGTCCTGGCGGCCGCGACTGTGATCGTGCTGTTGCTGGTTGCCGTGGCCACCGCCTGGGTAGCGGTTCGCGGCCGGCTGGCGCAGTCACACCTGCGGATCGCCCAGACCCAGCTCGGTCAGCTCGAACGTGAGTTGTCCGCTGGTCGCGGGATGTCCGTGGCCCGGTTGCGCCAGACGACGAATGAGGTCATCCGTGAGACGGCCGCGGCCAGGCGTCTCACCGGCGGTCTGGTCTTTGCGCTGGCTGCCCGGGTACCGCTGGTCGGTTGCCCCGTTCAGACGACGCGGTTGATGGCGGTGGCGGTCAACGACTTCGCCGCGGTCGGGCTGCCGGCCATTGCCACGGTTGGTGAGGCCCTCCTCCCGGCCGGGACGCCTGGCGTCAGGCCCAGCCTGGTGTCACGGCTCATCGGGGTCCGTGGCTCGATCGACACCGCGCGGGCCGCTGTCGGGCAGTTCCGCCAGGAAGCTGGCCGCACGTCCGCCTGCGGTGCGATCGGGCGGCTGGTCGGCATCGAGAAGGCGGTCACCGAGGCTGTGCGGCTGAGCGAGGCCCTCGCTCGGACGGCGCAGATGCTGGATCTCGCCAGCGGGCTGCTGCGCCGATGACAGATGCCGATGACAGGCGCGGCTGGCAGGCGACCGGGCAGCCGGGACCGGGCCGGCGGTCCTGGTTGTCGGCTGCCGTCAGCGCGTTCGTAACCGAATGATCACATGTCGGAAAACCAGCTGGCAGAAGGCTTGGCCGGGAACAGCTGACAAGGAGCGTTTCCAGATAGGGTGCCGACGCTCCAGAATCCCAGCGGATCACGCTGACGGCGCCGCGGCGGGCCGAGGTGATCGACCTGTGCCGCCGACCGGGGGTACTGGTGGTTGAGGACAACCCATACGGACTGCTGTCGTTCACGGGTGAGCCGGTGCGGGCGATGCGGGCGATACGCGCCGACGCCCCTGACGATGTGGTGTATCTGGGGTCGTTCTCAAAAATGTTGGCCCCTGGGCTGCGGGTCGGGCGGGCGCCGGCCCCACCAGCGGTGACGGCACGGCTGGTGTTGGCGGCGGAGTCGGCGATCCTGTCGCAGTCGATGTTCACCCAGCTGGCGGTCGGTTACTCTTTTCGATCTTGCGGCTGTGGGGCTATCAGAGGATCTTCCGGTAGCTGTCAACAACGGGGCCTCCACCTGCGGAAACGGCCCGCTGGCGCTGGCTGTCACACCGTTGTTCGGGCACTCCCGGATGTGGGCGGCGATCCTCGCCGGCTGGATTTCCGCGTTGCTGCAGGCCATCACCGGCTACGACCAGCACACCGGCCGCGCGCACGCCGCCCGTCTCCGCCGCGACCTGCTCCTGGTCCCCGGCCGGCTGGTGCGCCACGCCGGCCAGCCCATCCTGAGCCGTCAACGATCTTCGACAGCGCTACTGGCGGATGTAGGTCAGAAGGTCAGGTTGTCCCAGGTGATGGTGATCGGGATGGGGTTGGTGATCTCGGGAGGGCCGCTGGCCTCGTCCTTCATGAAGGTGCCGAGGTGTTTGTAGAGCATGCTGGCGCGGTCGAGTGCGTAGCGTTCGATGCTGGTGACGCCGTCGTTGTCGAGCCTGGTGATCCAGTAGTGCGGGATACCCGCGCGGGCGTACTCGCCGAGCTTGTCGGTGGTGTCCTGAGTCTCCGAGCCGGGCGAGACGATCTCGATGACGAGCAGGGCGTGCTCGGCGCGGAGCCGTTCGCCGCGGTCGCGGTCGAGACAGCGGTAGAGGATGACGTCGGGCCGGCGGTTGAGCAGTGGGACGTCGCGGAGCCGCAGGTCCACGTCGTTGTTGACCGTCAGGCAGCCGAACCGGCCTGACTTCACCGCGTCCCGGGCGTGCCGCTCCAGGAGGTTGGCCAGCCGCCGGCCGGCGGTCTGGTGATCCGGGGTGGGGGCCTCGCAGAACACGATGTAGCCGTCGACGATCTCGATTGCCCGTGCGAGTTCCTCTGATAGCGCCTCATACTCTGCGGCTGTCACGCGCGCGGGCTGCGGGCGCAGGTCACGCAGCCAGCTGTCCTCCGGCAGGGCCGTCGTCACCATCGCCTCCCGGCCAGGTTTGATCGTCAGACGTCCACGACGTCGGTGGACCGCGGTCCACTCGTCCCAGCGTAGGTCCCAGGCGCACGGCCGCGTGCGCGCACCGCATCAGGGACACAGCCTCGCAGTGCCGCGCCCGTTCAGTCGGCCCTAGGCAGCGCCCACCCGGACCGAGCCTGACGGCACCGCCGATGATCACCACCAAGCGCTGGGACGTCCCGCACAGGAGCGCGGATCAACCGACCTCCTTACAGCGGAGTACTCGGCCACCGACTGTGCCGCGCGAGCTGCATCTATGCAGCTCAGCACGCCGCTAAGAGCGCCCGGCAATAGGGGCGTGGATCAGGGAGCGGGGCTGGGGCACGTACATCGCAAGGCGGCGGAGGGAGTCACCCTGGTCCTTGGGGTGTCGACCGACGACAACGCGGCGAGGTGCGTGCCTCAGCCCCGCGACGCCGCGTCCCTATTGCCGGGCGCTCTAAGCCGAATAGTCCTCATAATTCTCCGGTCGTGGGTTCGAGCCCCACTCGCCCCACCACATTATTGATCATGTTTCTGGCCTGCGCGAATGCGGTTTGCGATCTACCGCTTGGAGACCAGGCGCTTGGATCGGTGCTGGTCAGCGCCTCGGCGGCCGGTTCGAGCCCCGCCTGGACGTCCAGGTTGCCGTTGCGCGAACCGCCTCCATTCGGGGGCGTTGTAGCTGGTAGGACGCCCGTGGTGGACCGGCTGAGCAGCGCCGCCGCCCGGTGCAGCCGGGGCCGCAGCCTGCTAGGTCCAGGCATGGAAGCGGCGGTGCGCCGTCGGCGGCGATTAGCCCGGACGACGACAGCAGGTGCCGCCAGACACAGCCCGAGGTCAGCACGCGCAACGGGCAGCCGCTTCCGGTGCCGCTTTACTCCTTCACTGAGAGCAACGTGCAATTGCCCGCTATGGCAGCGTCCACCCCGTCCACGAGCCTGCTCGCCTGTTTGTCGTCCGCAGGACCCGACACCTCGGTGACGTCGACCCAACAGCGTCCCGAAGTACGTGGCCTCCCGCGGCAAGCCCGGCTTCTTGTGGGCCGAGTCCACGCAGCTCGGCCCGGATCTGGCCGGCGCAGTGCGCGAGATCCGTGCCCGGCACGAGCACGTGAAGGTCGTCGGGAGCCTGAACCTGGTGCAGACCCTCCTGCGCGAGAAGCTCTTCGACCGTCTCGACCTCTGGGTGCACCCGATCGTGTTCGGCGTCGGGAAGAAGGTGTTCGACGGCGGCGCGGTGCCCACAAACGTCACGCTCCTCGAACCGCCGGCAGCCGGTCCGAAGGGCACCGCGTACCTGCGTGGCACGCCTGGGACGGGAGACATGAGCGCACCCGATCGCGGTGCCGGGCGCGACGACTGAAGCCGGCCCGCACCAGATGGGTCTGTGTTGTCGGCGGTGAATCCTCCAGGTCGGCGCCGTACGCAATGGTCTGGCAGACCCTGTCGCCCTAGCTAGGCAGGACCGTCATCGCTGTCATCGCCGTGACCGCGCAGACCACGACCGGCAGGCACAGGCGACGGCGAGGCCGGCGGCGAGACCGCATCCTCGCCACCCACATGGCCGCCGCCCAGCAGCTCTCACCCACCCGGCGGTTCCGCGAGCAGCACCGCGAGGCCGGCAGGCCACAGCGACTCGCTGTCGACCCAGATGTTGCCCGCGTCCTCCGGTCAGCCGTGGGTGCTCGACGGTGTCAGGCTGTCCCGCTGCTGGCTGGTGCCGAGTGCCGAACGTTGCCTCGGTGTCGCTGCGCAACTGCGCGACCAGGCTGCGCGCAGTGCCTGCGCCGATGAGCAAGCGTTTGCGGAGGTTCTCCAGATCTGAACGAGTCGACCCACCGGAAGAAATCTGCCTGTTACGGCCCGTCGACACTCGTGAAACGTGAGTCGACTGAGAGCAGGCTGTACCGGCTCTTCGAGGTGATTCCCAGGTTGGTGTGTTCGACAGCGCGGGAGACGGTGACAGTGATGGTCTCGCCGAGCCCCAGGCCGAGACTGAGGAGGCGTTCCTCGCTGTTCACATCAACGTCGATGCGCGGGCTGTTCTTCGCGACACCGAGCTTGAGGGAGAACGAACCGTTGATGTTGAGTTCGACGACGCGTCCCGTGAAGAAACGCTGGTCGACCGACTCTCGCCGTTCGAGGTTCCTGCGGACATGCGCGCGGCCGAGCTCCGTGAGCGTGGCCCGGCGGCTGGTGCCGGACGAGGACCGCCAGATCACGTCTAGGTCGACAGCGTGTCGTTCCAGCGCATCGGTCAGAGCGACGAAGGCGTGGAGCAGGTCCGTCCTGTCGGCGAACCGTCGCATGTCCTGCTGGCCTTCGGCCGCGTCGTGCAGGTCCGCGACAGAGCGGACCGCGCTGTCAACGGGGTCCACCATGGGAAGCGCGAGCTGGCTGCCCTCATCCGCCAGCTCGGCGGGAACGGGGGCAGGGGCGAGGTGGAGCACCGCGCTGCCCCGCGAGAAGCCGACGAGGTCGAGCTGGAGGTCGGCCTGGCTCGCCGAAGGCGCCGCTCCCCTGAGCTCCTTGCGGAACGCGGCGAGGACCTCCTCGACGATCCGTTCGGGCAGCCGGCCGTTGACCCTGTCCCCGCTGAACCTCAGCGACAGGAACCGGGCGGTCACCGCGTCCGGATCGTAGGCGGACAGTGCTTCCGCGAAGCTGCGGTCCAGCGCCTCGACAAGATCGACATCGGATGCGTCGGCATCGTCGCCGGCCTGGCTGAGGTAGTCGTCGGCCATCCGGCGGGCGGCTGGACTGGACAACCTTTCAAGATCGTATCGTCTCATACTTCCACCTCCAGGTAGCCGCGGCTCAACGCGCCGCTCTCCTTGGCCGGCGGGCCTTTAGGCTCGCCGACCGGCCGGGTTCTCTGCCAGAAGTCGTCGAACGCCCCACGGTTCAGCGCGTAGTCGAGCTCCGGCCCCGGGGCCAGGTTCTGAAGCCGGAACGGACTCTGCACGTAGCGGTAGCGGATCAGGATCGGGCTGAGCCGGAACTGCTTCAGCATCTTCTCCCGGTTCGCCAGTTCGACGAGCTTCTTGGCGCCCGGCTTGCCCTTGCACTTCTGGATGGCGTCGTAACCGACCATCACCGACAGATCCAGGTTGTGTGGATCGAGCTTCCCCGAGATGAAGCTGCCCGCGAGCCATACCACGCTCAGCAGCGCGTCGTCCCCGAGATGAGGCCGCATCCGCTCCTCGATGTCGGCCCAGATCCGCAGGTAGGCGACGAAGCCGTCCCAGATCTCCCGGCGGGTCGACGATCCGGGGAAGCCGTCCACGAAACGCTCCAAGACCTCGTCGAGGGCCGCCCGGTACCGGCCGGGAGGTAGGTGCGGCGGCTGACCAACCAGGGGTGGGATCACGACCAGGGGACTCCAGCTAAGTATTGTCGGGCTGGCCCTGTCGCGACAGGGGATTACTTCACGCTACAGATAGTCGCAGGTCAGTGGCAGATACAGACCCGGGACATCCTACGTCAGGGGATCACAAACCAGGCCGGGCCGCCAGGCACCACGATCCTTCCTCACACGGCCGCCCGGCGGACGATGACCCGCACCGCGATGTCGACCCACCAGACCACCACGGGGACGAGGCTGCCGGCCTGGTACGGGGCACTCGGTCCATACCGCCACCGCGATCCTCCTCGCGACCGCGCCCAGCCACGGCGCCACCCACACCGACAGCGTCCTACTCAGCCTGGTGCTGGCGCCGCTAACCACGCTGGCCTTCTTCCTCGGCTGGCTCTGCCGACGACGCGCCCAGCGACCCCATGGCGACCAGCCGACCACGGGGGCGAGACCTTCTACGGCAGCGAGTCGGACTCGGCGCTGGTCAACTGGGGGCCGCGTCAGCCGCCGCCTCCACGGGTTCGCTGACGCGCTACGCGGCCCGCAGCACCCCACCGCCCCGCGCGAGCAACCTCTACAGCGACCTCGACGCAGACCCGACCGCCGCCGCGTTCGCCACCCGGTGCACTGACCAGCACGGCAACCAGCCCACCAGCGCCATCCCTACAAGTGGATCGGAGGCAGGCTGCGGAAAGCCATAATGTCGTGTTCATGACCCAGTCGCTCGACGCGGGACCATGTGGGGTGTCAGAAGCCGGCTACGGGCGTTGACCTGGGATTTTAGGGGCTCGTTCCTATTCGTTGATCAAGTTGCCGAGGACGGGCCGGCGCTTGATCCGCTCCCTGGTCAGGTCTGCGACGGGGTAGTCAGGCCGTGGTGGTTGAAAAGCGCAGCCACGGTGAGGCCGTCGTCCGTTGTAATGGGCCGCGTACTCGGCCAGGGCGGTGCGCACATGCCACTCACCGAAGATCAGCATCCGGTCAGTGACCTCGGTCCGGGCCGTGCGGACGAACCATTCCGCGTAGGCGTTCGCCCGCGGGGTTCGGGGTGGGCTCTTGATCGCGGTGATGCCGGCGTCGGCGAGGACCGCGTCGAAGGATGCGGTGACCTGACCTGACCTGCCCGGTCATGGACCAGGAACCGGAAGCCCGGCAGCCCGGTCACCGAGGTCCATGAGTAAGGTGCCGGGCTTGTTGGGTGGTCCACACGGACCGTCGGGGTGGGCGGTGACCCCGAGGATGTGGACGGTGCGGGAGCCGACTTCGATGAGGAAGAAGCAGTACAGACGCCGCAGCGTCACCGCGCAGTCCACGTGGAAGAAGTCCACTGCCAGCATCGTCGACGCCTGGGTGCGCAGGAACTGCCGCCATGTCGTGTCGGTCTGGTGTTGCGGAGCCGGGGGCAGCCCGAGGGTCTTACGGTACAAGTGAGGCTGCGGATCAATAAGTAAGCTTGCGCACCTTCTCCAAGTTTTCGAGCAGACTTTCCAACCGGCCTGGGTCGGCGATGTAGGCGAGCACCGCCTGGTAAAAGGCAGTCTGCATGGCGGCCGGCATGAGATCGGACGCGTCGAATTCGACGTCCGTGGCATCGACTGCGATCTGGGCCACCTTCCGGGACACCGTATCTGGGTAGGCGTCGAGTGGGACCTCGTGGTTCGGGGAGATGGCGCCCCCCCGGCGAACCCATATCTGCTGTGCCTCGGGGGTGGCGATGTAACGGACGAGCCGGCGGGCCGCGGGCGTATCCCGGAACATGCCGAGCAGGTCCCCGGCGACCTCCTGTGTCGAGGTGCCAGGGTTGTCCGGCTGCAGCTGGAAGAAGTCGAAGTCTTTGCCTGCTACAAGAGGGTGGCCATCGCGCTTGTAGCGCTTGTAAAAGTCGGTGATGAATGAGGCTTCGTGGTCAAGGGTGCAGCGAGGCGGGTCGGTGAACATGCCGTTGCCGACGTTCCCGAAGTTGGTCAGCAAGACGCCGAGCGGGCCGCCAGCAACGGAGTCGTTGATAATCTTGCCCCAAGTCTCCCATGCCTGCTTCACCTTCTGCGAGGTCCACTCCAGCTGCCCCTGTGACCAGCGTCGGTAGAATTCCGGACCCGCCTGGTGCAGCAAGATGTCCTCCACCCAATCGGTACCCGGCCACCCCGACGTCGAACTCGACTCCAGTCCCAGGCACCAGGGCCTACCACCTGCCGCCTGGATCCGGTGGGTGAGGTCGGCCAAGCTGGTCCAGTCCGCAGGCGGCTGATAGCCGGCGGCCTGGAACGACGTCGGCGAATACCAAACGAGGCCCTTCAGCGCCACCTTGACGAAGATTGCCTTCTGCTTGCCCTTGTCCTGCCCGAGCCGTAGCCACTCCGAGCCGTACTGCTTCGCCATCTGCGGCTCGAGGACCGAGTCGAGTGACAGCAGGGCACCACGGGCGGACAGGTCCAACAGTTCGCCGGGGGTGGACAAGGCTACGAGATCCGGTGGGGTTCCGTTCTGCAGCCGGCTCGTGACTACGGCGTCCAAGTCACGCGCCCCTTCGTACCGGACACGGATCCCGGTCCTCACCTCAAACGGTCGGACCATCGCGAGGAAAGAGTCCTGTTCCGGGCCAGTCCAGGGGCCGAACACCGTCACGGTGCCGGCTGTGTCGCCCTCTGAACAAGAGGGCAGCCAGACGCTGGCGAGGAGCAACGTCAGACAAATCGCGGCGATCCGCCGCACCGGTACGATCATCACCGGTACTCGCCTAGTCGGGGGAAAATCCCGATGATCAGCAGCAGTACCACCACGCCGGTTAGAACCGGGATACCGGTGCCGAGCCAGTACTTCGACGCGGCGGCATGCGTCGCCGTGTCGAAGCGTCGCTGCGTAGACTCAGCCGTCGCGCCGAGTGCGTCCTCAGTCCGCTGGTATGCGTTCAAAAGCCTGCTGGTACGGGGCGCCAAGACAGCCTCCCGGGTATGGTCAGCGTCGGTATCGCTAGCGTCGACTTTCATATCCTGGTCAATGGTGGTGAATTCCCGGTATGCCGTGTTCGCCTGGGAGACTGCCGTACGCTCAGCTTCCGTGGCATCGAGGCGAAGAACGGGATCCAGCAGGCTGCTGAAACGTTTGGCGTTCGTTGCGCCTGCGAACATGGTGGCCGCCGTCCGGTCAACTCGCAGGCTGTCGACGGCATCCCCACCGCCAACGCTTGGGAGAGCATTCGCGACGTCCTGTGGGGCGATGAGGGATCTGGCGCGGGCACCGTAATCATCGGCGAGGAGAGCCATATCCATCTCGGCCCCGATCACACCTTGGAGCGCAGCCACTCCGTCATGGATGTCGTTGCGGGTGTGGGCGGTCTGGAACGACGTCAGCGTGAGCAGGATGATCCCAAGAACGGTCGCCGCGCACAGGGGCCTGTAAGAACAACGGTGTAACACCCAGCGCCAGCGGGCCGTTTCCGCAGGTGAAGGCCCCGTTGTTGGTAGTTACCGGAAGATCTTCTGACAGTCCCCACGGCCAAGCGCGCTCACGTCCACAGAGCTGCGGTCGATCGCCATCAGGAGTCCGTCCGCTGGTAGGTGGTCG
>NZ_CAKJTR010000054.1:0-2715 GCF_917627355.1 Protofrankia sp. Cj3
CTACGGGCTGACCGGCGACGTCGCCACCTATGCCTCCGACCTCGGCCACGCCTACGCCGGCCGGGAACTCCACGTCCCCGGCTCCTGGGCCGCCGACCCCTGTCAACGGTCCCTGAAAACTGACCCTCAGAGGGTCTGTGAAATCTGACCCCGGAGTCGGACATCCGAGGAGTTTCAAGATCTAGTAGAGTGTGGTTCCCGGGTGGGAGCGCGCCTCGGTGGCGCCGGCGATCCGGCCGGCGAGGTGGGCGCGGGTGATCACACCGGCGACGACCGCGACGGTGGTGGCCTCCCAGGAGCGGGCGAGCCAGGCCACGATCCGGGCGTCGAACGCCCCGAGCGTGACGTCGGCGGCCGCGATGGCCCGCAGGAGGCCGTCGTGGCGCAGGCTGGGGGCTGGGCGCGGGTCGAAGTCGGTGTGGACGCGGCGGGCCAGTGGGCTGTGGCGGGCCTCGGCCTCGGTGGTGAACGGTCCGTCGGGCGGGCTCGTCGGGTGGTTGGTGCCGGCGGGCCGGGCGTGGGGCGTGCGGGGGGTGCCGGGCGTCGTGGTCACTGCCGTTCCTGGCCGCGGCCCTTGGCGAGGAGCTCGCGACGCTGGCGGGTGCGGTAGGAGTCGCCGGTGAGGGTGAGGATCTCGGCGTGGTGGACGAGCCGGTCGATCATGGCGGCGGCGACGATGTCGTCGGAGAAGGTCTCGCCCCAGCGGCCGAACGGGAGGTTCGAGGTGACCAGGACGGAGCCCTGTTCGTAGCGTGAGGCGATGAGCTGGAAGAACAGGTTCGCGGCGTCGTGGTCGAACGGGATGTAGCCGACCTCGTCGATGATGATGAGTTTGTAGCGGCGGATCTTCGTGAGTTCGGCGTCGAGGCGGCCGGCGTGGTGGGCGCCGGCGAGCCGGCTGATCCAGTTGCTGGCGGTGTCGAACAGCACGGAGTAGCCCGCCTGGGCTGCCTTCACGCCAAGACCGATCGCCAGGTGCGTCTTGCCGATCCCGGGCGGGCCGAGCAGGACGATGTTCTCGGCCTTCGCGATGTAGGTGGCGGTGGCGAGGTGCGCGAGCAGGTCGCGGCGCAGCGAGGGCAGGTGGTCGAGGTTGAAGTCCTCGAGCGTCTTGACCGCGGGGAAGTGCGCGGTGCGGATTCGCATGGTGCTGCCCTTGGACTCGCGGTCGGCGACCTGGCGCTGCAGGAGGGCTGCGAGGTACTCCTCGTGCGACCAGTTCTCGTCGCGGGCCTGGGTGGCGAGCGGTTCCCAGAACGCGCCGATCGTGGGCGTCTTGAGGACCCGGGTCAGGTAGGCGAGCATCGCGGGCAGGCCGTCCCGGGGCGGGGCGGGCAGGGCCGTGGTCACAGGGCCGTCTCCTCGTCGGTGGGCCCCGTCCCGGCGGGGTTCACCGAGGCGGGTGGGGTGGGCGTGGGGTCGAAGTCGACGCCGTAGAGGGCGTCGTAGTCGGGCAGCGCGCGCAGGGGTACCAGGTGGCCGTCGGCGTGGCGGCGGGCGGTCTGGCGTGCCTGGCGGTCCGCGGCGAGGGCTTGGCGCATCGCTCTCGCGGTCGCGGCGTGCGCCGGGTCGGTGATGACGGCGTGCGGGGCGAGGCTGCGCGGGTGCTCGGCGACCGGCTGGCCGTCACACCGGACGGTGACGGTGTCGAGCGTGGCGGTGACGTCGATGAACCGGCCGATCGCGTGGGGGTCGACGGAGTAGTCGACCGCGTCGACGCGCACGTAGTAGTCCCGGCCGAGGCGGACCCGGCTGGTCAGGCCGGTGGCCGGGGCGAGCGGAGGCAGCGGCAGCATCGCCGCGCGATCGGTGGCCAGCCGGTCGACGGGGCGGCCCCCGATCGAGCGCACGGTACGGGTGTTCGCCGCGCCGGTCAGCCAGTCGCCGAGCTGGGCGTTGAAGTCCGCCGGCGAGGTGAAGTACCGGCCGGGCAGGAACGAGGTCTCCAGGTAGCCGTTGTTCCGCTCGACGACGCCCTTGAACTCGGGATCCCGAGGTGGGGCGAGGCGGACGCGGGTGGCCAGCGTCCCGGCGAACGCCGCCGTCGGCGCGGTCAGGCGGCCCGTGCCGCCGATCGCGGACTCCCGGTCCCAGACCAGGGTGCGGGTCACAGCCCCGAGAGCGGAGATCAGCAGCCACATCCCGGCGAGGATGTCCCCGGCCCGCCGCGACGGGATCATCACGGCCGACAGGAACCGGGAGTACCCCAGCGCCATCACCAGGACCGGCAGCACCCGCTCGACCCCGGCCGCGACCGGCACCGGGGTCTCCGGGAACCACAGGTCGCACTGCGTGACCTCGCCCGGCTCGTAGACGACCCGATCGACCGGGTCGATCCCGACGTACTCCGGGCGGATCAGCGCCAGGCGCCGCTTGAGCGGCGAGAGCGAGTACGGCCAGCCGATCCGCTCCGCGACCACCGGCGCGGGCATCCGCGGCCACTCGGCGAGTAGCACCCGGATCCGCGGCTCGAACGAATCCACGACCGAGCCCTTCGGGGCCCGCGTGTACTTCGGCGGCTCGTCCGACGCGAGCGCCCGACGCACGGTGTTGCGGGCCACCCCCAGCCGCCGGGCGATCTCCTTGATCGGAACGCCCTCGGCGCGGTGCAACCTGCGGATCTCGGCCCAGTCCTCCACGTTCAGCACCTCCCTACATCAGCAGGGGGTCAGTTTTCGGAGGACCCCTGGGGGTCAGTTTTCAGGAAGCGGCGAC
>NZ_CAKJTR010000054.1:2987-6075 GCF_917627355.1 Protofrankia sp. Cj3
GAAGTCGTCGTTCGATCAGGGAGCCGCGTTCAGGCGGTTCCTGGCAAGACCGCGGGCCGCACCGATACCGGATGCGTGCTATCGGTGTGGCCGAGAACGTGGCCAAGGCCGCCTGGACGTGGCGAGCCGGACAGACGGCTTTCGCAACACGCCCTGACGACGGATGCGGCCCGTGTCGCTACGGTGTCGCTATGGGGACGGCGCGGACAGAACGGATGAAAGCCAGCCGCGTCCTATGGCTGGCTTTCTGCGTGCTGTTCACGGCGGCCGCGATCCTGGGTGCGTGGGGCCTGGCGCAGCTGAGCCGAGCCGCCGACCAGTGTCCACCGCCGCATGCACAGCCGTGCGGATACACCACCACAGATATCATCTACTTCGACGCGCAGCTGTTCCTCCTGGGCGCCGAGCCCCTGCAGGACGGCGGCCCCTTCCCGCTGCCGCTGGAGGTCGCCCGTTTCCTGGCGCCACTCGCGACCGCCTACGGCGTGGCCGTGTCCGTGTGGGACCTGTTCACCGACCGGCGTCGCCGCTGGACGGCCCGTCGAGCGCGCGAGCACGCGGTCGTCATCGGCGATGATCCGTTCGCGATGACGCTCATCCGCCACCTCCGGGCCGAAGGTGTCCAGGTGGTCGTCATCAGCGCCGACGCGGATCCCGACGGCGCCGAAGGGCTCGCCGCGGTCGCGTCACTCGTCGTCATGGGCGACCCCTGGGACCAAGCGGTGCTGCGTGCCGCCGGTGTGCCCCGAGCCGACACCGTGTACGCCTGCCTGCCTGACAGCGCCGCCAACGCGGCCGCGGTGGCAGCCGTTGCCGCGCTCGCCGAGCAGCAAACCGAGCGTGACGAGCCTCTCGCCTGCTACGCACGGCTGGCCGACGGCGAGCTGGCGCTCGCGCTGAAGGCACGCCGGCTTGGGCTGTTATCAGCATCGAAGTTCCGGCTGGATTTCTTCACGCCCGAAGAGATCGCCGCGCGCTCGCTCGCCGCTCGCATCCTGGAGCCCCATCTCGGTTCCGACGATCCGGTGCCGTCGGTCGCGGTCGTCGGCCTGGGCCCGTTCGGGCGCGCGCTCATCGTGGAGCTGGCCAGGCTGTGGCGGGTCCGTGTCGGCGCTCCGCCGCTGCCGCTTGTTCTCGTCGACACGGATGCCTCCGCCCAGCTCACTGAACTGCGGCATCGCTACCGGTCCGTCGACACGCACTGTGCGCCCCGGACGAAGAACGAGCCGGCGCAGCGCGTGGATCTCATGACGATTCCGTGGGAAATCCGCATACCAGATATTCGCCACCTGGTTCTCTGTGACCAGGATGAGGATATTGCGCTGCGAGGCGGCCTGAATGCGATTCGTGGTACCGCAAGTACCGGCCAGACCGTGACGGTCTGTATGCAACAGCGGACAGCCCTCGGCGACCTGTTCAATCGCCAGCTGCTCGATCCCGGGCCAGGTGAAGTACGGATATTCGCAATCATGAACGAAGCGGCGAAACCGGCCGAGCTGCACAACGACACGCTGACGGTCCTGGCACGTGCCATTCACGGCCAGTATCTGATCGACGAACAGGCAGCCGGCGGCGCCCTCGGCGACAGGGACTCGATGCAGCCCTGGGAGGCCTTGCCCGCGGACCTGCAAACGGCAAACCGCAGACAGGCCGAGGGAATCGGCGCCAAACTGAACGAGATCAACGCGGTCGTCGTCCCGATGACCCATCCGACGACCGGGTTCACCTTCAGCGCCGCCGAGATAGACATGCTCGCCCGGCTCGAGCATGAGCGCTGGTGCGTTGAGCGCCGCGGCAGGGGATGGACCTTCGGTCCGGTTCGCGACGACCTCCACAAACGCCATGACCTGTTACGTGACTGGAGCGACCTGTCGCCCGATCAGCGCGTCAAGGCCACCGCGGCCGTCCGCCATCTGCCGGAGCTGCTGGCCGACCACGGCCTACAGATTTTTCGGCTGCGTTGACGACCACGGCACCCGCGATCACGGCACCCGCGGCCGCGGGCCGCACGAAAAAATCTATGATCGAACAAGTTCCAGCCAGTCGCCGGCCCCACCCGGACAAACTTCGACCGGAGATTGACCCGCGCGTCCGGCGGAGGGACCGTGGATGAATGGCAAACGTGGGTGAACCAGTGCGCATCGTGGAAGACGAACCGATCACCTGGCCGGAGGAAGAACCGCTCGCGGTCCCCGAACCGGCGGCCGATCCCGAGCCCGTGCCGGCAGGCACATGAGCGTCATCGGGTGGCGTCAGTGGGCGGTGGACGCCCACGGGCGGCTCCGGCCGGCCTGGACTCCATGGTCGCCGTTTCCGCCCGAGCTGCTGCTGTGGCGTCCTGACGGCCTCACCCAAGCCCTGTGCCTGCGAGCGCAACGTGATGATCTCAGCACGCGGAGGTTCCGGATCCCCCTGGCTCCGCACCCGCGGGTACCCAGTGAGAACTGTGTCTGCGGACTGTACGCGTGGTCGTCACCACGGGGGCTTGCCGACGCCGCCGCCCCGACCTGGACCTCACGGCCCATCGTCGTAGGCGCGGCACGGCTCGGCGGGCGGCTTGTCGTCACCGAACGCGGCTACCGCGCGCAGCTGGGATACCCGGCGGCCGTTTTCGACCCCGACGGCGTCGTGTCGCCCGCCTACGCGGTGGCGCGCTACCTCAGCTGGGACGCGCTCATCGCCGAATGGCATGCGCGGGATGGCACCTGAGTAAGCCGCCGGCGCGTACGGCTCCCCCCGTCCGTGGGTACGCACAGTGCGGATTCCGCACCTAACCAGTGAAGCTGGCACCACGCACGGCGACAAACGCCCGGTCGGTCACTGGTCCCCAGATCCCGTCGACGCCGACCCCGAGCGCGGCCTGGATCGCCCGCACAGTCGCGATGTAGGCGGTCTGTGAGCGAGGCCCCCAGATCCCGTCCACGGTCGTAGCGACCGCGGCCTGCTCCGCACGGGTATGGCGGTTTGCCCGGACGGCCTGGAGGGCGGTGTCGGTCACCGGCCCCCAGATCCCGTCCACCGCCACATGCACGGCCCGCTGCAGAGCCTGCGCCTTTGCCCGCGATCGTCCGCTCGCGTCGGCACCGCC
>NZ_CAKJTR010000054.1:6710-24142 GCF_917627355.1 Protofrankia sp. Cj3
GGCGAGGAGCCGCGGTTCCCGCACGATCTCCGCAGCCCTGGCGATGATCTGCGCCGCCGCGGCCGCGCGCAGCGTGCCTGGGCAGCCGAGATGATTGCCCCACGCCGCTCCCCCGTCCGAATGCATGATCAATCCAGAGTCGCCCGGGGTGTGTGTGACGGCCAGCGCCCAGCCAAAGGTCCGCACTCCGTCCGCGTATGCCTGTGCGATGTTCTCGATCTGCTGGTCGGTCAGGGCCTCGGTGTCGAAGCCCTCGGTCTCGATCGAGTCGTAGTCGGCGTTACCGGCAGCCTGCGCCCAGGCCCGGACATCCGAGGGCACGTACTGCTCCCGCTGGCCCGTCCTGCCTACCCACAGCGTCGACGACACCCTGGATACGGGGTTGTCGAACCAGCCCGACAGGCCTCCATAGCCCTGCTGGACATGCAGGACGAGACCAATCGGACGGATCGCGTCGCCGTCGGTGTTACGAACTGGCCGGAAGGTGAATCCGGGAACGAGGTGCGCCACCAGGGCATCTTCCATGTTCCGCCGGACGGGTTTCCAGCTGGCTGTCAGCAATGGATGCCAGCCCGACCAACAACATCGTCAGCGTACGGCATCACTGCTTTGAGAGCGACCGGCAACAGGGGACGCGGCGTCGCGGGCTCGCGACGCCGGTCACTATTGCCCGGCCGTGCCAGCCGCCGCCTCCCGGTCGAGTGCGGCGATGGCCTCGCTGACCGCGAGGATGCGCCGGGCGTTGTTCACATGCAGATTTTCGATCATTCGACCGTTCACGGTGGCGACACCGTGGCCCGAGGCCAACGCCGCCTCCCAGGCCGCGAGGATCTCCTTGGACTCCTCGACCTGAGCCGGCGCAGGCGCGAACACCCGGTTGCAGGGCTCGACCTGCCCCGGGTGGATCAACGTCTTGCCGTCGAAACCCAGCTGCCGCCCCTGCACGCACTCCGCTTCGAACCCGTCGAGGTCACGGATGTCGTTGAAGACCCCGTCCAGGATGGCGACCCCGACGGCGCGAGCCGCAAGCAGACACAGCCCAAGCCCGGGCAGCAGCGGTGCCCGGCCGGGAACGTGCTCAGCGTGCAGCTCGTTGGCAAGATCGTTAGTGCCCATCACCAGAACGGCAAGTCGTTGCGAGGCTCGGGCGATCTCCTCGGCATGCAGCATCGCGACCGGGGTCTCGACCATCGCCCAGATCCTGGTGCGGTCGGGCGCGCCCGCGGCCTCGAGGCTCTTTTCGACGGCGTGCACGTCCTGGGCACAGGAGATCTTCGGGACGACCACGCCGTCCGGGCCGGCGGCCGCCACGGCCCGCAGGTCATCGGTATGCCAGCGGGTGTCCAGCCCGTTCACCCGGATGGTCACCTCGCGCCCGCCGTAGGCCTGATCAGCGACCTTCGCGCAGGCCCGCTCACGGGCGGCCTCCTTGGCGTCCGGCGCGACAGCGTCCTCAAGGTCGAGAATCAGCGCGTCCGCGGGGATGCCGCGGGCCTTCTCCAACGCCCGCTCGTTCGCGGCGGGCATGTACAGAACGGAGCGCCGCGGCCGATACGCGAGCGCCGCGGTGCCGGCCGGGGTGCTGCTCATCGGGCGGCCTGCCCGGCCAGATCGGTGAAGCCGTAGGCCTCGGCCAGATGCGGGTCGCGCGCGGCCAGGGTCCGCGCGAGGTTCAGGACGACCTTGCACTGTTTGACCGAGGCGTCATCCTGCATCTTGCCGTCCACCATGATTGCCCCAGTTCCATCGCCCATTGTATCGATCACATGTCGAGCCCAGGCGACCTCGGCGGGCTCCGGGCTGAAGACCCGCTTCGCGATGTCGATCTGCACCGGATGCAGGCTCCAGGCGCCGACACAGCCGAGCAGGAACGCGTTGCGGAACTGGTCCTCGCAGGCCACGACGTCCTTGATGTCACCGAATGGCCCGTAGTACGGCAGAATCCCGTTGGCGGCGCAGGCGTCCACCATCCGGGCGAGGGTGTAGTGCCACAGGTCCTGCTGATAGGTGGCGCGCGGCGCGTCCGGGTCGGCCGCGGACGGATCCTGCCGGACGAGATACCCCGGATGCCCGCCGCCCACCCTGGTGGTCTTCATCCGCCGGTCCGCGGCGAGGTCGGCGGGCCCGAGCGACAGGCCCTGCATGCGTGGGCTCGCCCCGGCGATCTCCTCGACGTTCGCGACACCGCGGGCGGTCTCCAGGATGGCGTGGACAAGCAGCGGCCGGGTGAGCTCCGCCTTCGCCTCAAGCTGGGCAAGCAGGCGATCGACGTAGTGGATGTCCTCCGGCCCCTCGACCTTGGGCACCATGATGACGTCCAGCTTGTGGCCGATCGCCGGGACGAGCGTCAGCAGGTCGTCGAGGCCCCAGGGCGAGTCCAGGCTGTTCACCCGCGTCCACAGCTGGGTGTCACCGAAGTCCGTGGCCGCGGCGAGCTTCGCCAGCCCCTCCCTGGCCGCGATCTTCGCGTCGGCCCGGACACCGTCCTCGAGATTGCCGAGCACCACGTCCAGGCGGGGCAGGATATCCGGGACCTTCGAGGCCATCTTCGCGTTGCTCGGGTCGAAGAAGTGGATCACGCGGGAAAGCCGCGGTGGGAGCTCCCGCAGCGGCGCCGGCGCGCCCACCGCAAGCGGAGCGAAGAAGTCCTTCGGGTTGCGCATGGGAGCACTCCTGTCGGCGCGTCCGTCCTGTACGGGTTGTGAACCACGCCCCGGACGGAAGATCCTCGTGCTGGTCGCGCGCCAGCCGCGGGGCAAGTATCCAGCCCGGGACGCTCACGGGCATCTGATCGGCGGGAAAAGGAGATGAGCGCCAACCGCGGGCGGCCCACCGCCGGCCTGTGCCCTGCCCCTCGCCCGGTCGCTCAGCTCGGCACCTTCACCGGGATGTTCCAGCCGTCCGCCCGGCGGACCTGCCAGAACAACTACGACGCTGTCCTGGGCGCGCCCGTCGACGCGCCGTCAATACGCGATCAGATCGATGATACAGCCGATTCCGGAAGCCGCCGCCAGTTTGGCGTCACAGGTGATGACCGCGCTGTCGAGCCTTTCGGCGAGCGCGACGTAAGCAGCGTCGTAGGGGGTGACGTTCTCGCGGAGCTGCCACATCCGTTCGAGCAGCGGAGCGATCGGCATGCGGCGGATGGGAAAACCCGCCAAGTGGCGTAACGCCCGGGGGGCCACCGCCTGCAGGCTCGGATTACCGCGAGCCAGGCCACGCAGTGCGGACGTCACCTCCACGTCCAGGTGCGCTGGCGCGAAAAGCGCATGACCGGCGGAAAAACGCGCGACGATACGCGGACGCCGGGGATCTGAAACCGCGTAGAAGGCGACCAGAACCGACGCGTCGATCACTACCAGGCTCACGAGCCGTCCCGGGCCTCGCGCACCGCGGCCACGGCGTCCTCAAGGGTGACGCCCGTTCCCTGGGGGGGTTCATACGACGCGACGTAGTCGGCCAGCCCGACCACGCGGGCCACCTCGGTGAGCCGTTCCACCACGAAGGCGTTCAGCGACTGGTGGCTTGCCGCCGCTGCGTCGGCGAGAGCCGTGTAGATCTCGTCGGGTACGTCACGCAGGTTCATCCGCCTCATGGCGCCATTATGGCACCACTCGTGCCGAGTCGTCGTCGCTATCGCGTGGCCGCCACGGCTACGTGGCTCCATCCCCCGACCGAGACCGCTGAGGGCGCTGAGACCCGCAGCGGGACGTAGACATCCCGCATGGACAGTTCCTTGCCACGGGCGAACGCCGGCCGGAAGGTGGCCTGGTCCGCGAGGACCTTCAACCGGTACGTGCGCAGGGATCGGCGGTGCAGCAGGCGGCTGCCCGAGAAACGCCGCTGGAGACGCCGGCCGAGCGCCTCCACCATCTTCGTGATCCACTCCCTGGCGACAGCGAGCAGGATTCCGCCCAGGAAGGCCGCGACCACAGCTAACCACTCACCCGGCATTCAGCGCCCCCCGCACCTTGAGCCCCACGACCATGAACCATGAACCATGAACCGCGCGCAAAGATCATTAATCGTGAGAGTAACTATATCATTCCCGTCAGCCAATAGATGTCAGCCATCGCGTGGAACGTACGGCTCGGAGGAAGGGCGGCCCAGCTGGGGCCGGCCGAGCCCACCACCAGAGCACCCCTGCTCTGTTGTTGACAATTGAGAGCATGTTGTGCTTAATAAGCGGGCCTCCGCGCCTAGCATCATCCGGGCCAACCATCATCCGGGCTGACGCCCTGGCAAAAGGGGGTACGAAAATGGACTGGCGCCGCCGAGCCTTCTGTCGGGGCACGGATCCCGAGATCTTCTTTCCGACCGGAACGACCGGACTGGCCGCGAGCCAGATCGATACCGCGAAAGCCGTATGCCGGCGATGCGCAGTCACCAGCGAATGCCTGGCGTGGGCTCTTGAAGCCCGTCAGGACAGCGGCGTCTGGGGCGGGCTCAGCGCGGATGAACGGCGCGAGCTCCGGCGCGACACGGTCCACATGCCGGTATAACCGCGGCCCATCCGGCGCACCCGCGATATCGGCCCGCCCGCTCGAAAATCCACGATCTTTCGAGGCCGGTATGACAAGAAAGCATCAAATGATCTTAGAGTGACAGACAACACGGGACGTGGCGTCGCGGGGCTGGGGCACCCGCGCCTCGCGTTGTTGTCGTCGGTCGTCACCCAACATCTCCGGTGGCTCCCCGCGTCGTCTCGCGATACGCGCGCCCCAGTCCCACCCTTTGATCCACATCCTTCTTGCCGGGTGCTCTTACAGACCCCGAGAAATCACATAGATCCGCGCCGGCTCCGGTCCACAACAACCCCGGCCGGTTGAGGATCAGCGGGGCGGGAGCGGGCGGAAATTCGGCGGTCGGCGTTCCACGAAGGCGGCAACCCCCTCGCGGAAGTCGATGCGCCGATCGGTGTCCCGGACCAACGCCTCGGCGTCAAGTTGGGCGTCCGCAAGCGTCCGTCCCCAGTCCGCCGCCAGCTGCGCCTTGACCGCGGCCATCGCCACCGGGGCGCAGTTGGCGACCAGATCGGCGGCATACGCCCGCGCGGCCGCCACGAGCTCCTCCCGCGGAAACACCCGGTCGACCAAACCGAGTGCCAACGCTTCCTCAGCGACCACAACCCGGCTGGAGACAAGCAGGTCCGCCGCCCGCGCAGGTCCGATCATCCGGGTCAGCAGCCAGCTGGCGCCGAACTCGGCCGGCAGCCCCCGGCGGGTGAAGGAGGCGGCGATCTTGATGCCAGCCGCCGCGAACCGAAGGTCGCACGACAGGGCCTGGATCAGACCGATGCCGGCGCAGGCGCCGTTGACGACCGCGATGGTCGGCTTGCGCAACGAACGGGCATGGGTCATGGGACGGGTCCGCCACGCGGGCCTGTCCGCGGCCGGTCCCTGCGACACGTTGTCAAGATGGCCCATATCCATACCGGGGCAGAAGCTGTTGCCAGCCCCGGTGACGAGCACGACCCGGACAGCGGGGTCGTCGTCGCAGGCGTCGAGCAGGTCGAAAAAGGCCCGCTCCATCTCGAGCGTCCAGGCGTTCTTCCGCTCGGGCCGGTGCAGGGTCAGCGTGGCGATGCCACTGTCGACGTCACAGCGCACGAGCTCGGGCGCCGAGATGATTGTCACGAATGTCAGCCTATCCACGTTTCAGTTGGCAACAACAATTTTCAGCCGGCGACGACAGGATCCGCCCACCGCTACGCGGCGGCCATCCGTTCCAGCCGGCAGTGCTCGTTGTGGGCCAGGGTCGCGTTCCAGTAGCCGGCGGCGTCCCGCCACAGTTCAATGACGCCCGCACAACACAGGCAGGAATAATCCATCGCCGCCTCCACAAGCAGTTCCGGCGGCACCGTGTCGCTATCGACCTGTACCTTCACCACACACCTCCGTGCTAACTCGACAACTTGAGGTGACTCGACGGGCCTCGGCTGCCCGGCAATCGCGCACTGCATTTCCGTGTTTCCATGTTTCCGTGTTTCCACGTTTCCGCGCCTGTCAACGACTGCCGGTGGTCCCACCTTTCCCGGCCCGGCCAGCGGCTGCTGGCTCCTTGGGCAGCCCGAGAACGGTTTCACCGAGAATGTTGCGCTGGACCTGGGAGGAGCCCGCGTAGATGGTGCCCGCCACCGCGTTGTACAGGGTGCCGAGCCAGGACGCGGTGGAATTCGGGGAGCCCGGGTCATCGGTGCGGTAAGCCCGCGGCGGCCGACGCCCCTCGGCAACCATGGCCGCCGCGCCGAACACGTCCAGACTCAGGTCAGTGACCTTCTTGTGGTATTCGCTCCAGTACAGCTTGCTGATCGATGACTCGGGGCCGGGGGGCCTGCCCCGCAGGTAACCCGTGAGGACGCGGTAGCCGAGGAAACGCATGACCTCCACGCGGGCATAGCAGTCCGCGAGCCGCTGCCGCACGAGCGGATCGGTGTCGAGCCCTCGTTCACGGACCAGGTCGCGCAGCCGGTCGAGCTCGTTGCGGAACAGCACCGGGTTCGTCGCGGCTTCCTCACCACGCTCGTAGCCCAGCAGGGTCATCGCGACCTGCCAACCGGCGTTGACCTTCCCCACCACGTTGTCCGCGGCTGTGCGCGCCCCGGTGAAGAAGACCTCGTTGAACTCGCTGTCGCCGTTCATCGCCGGGATCGGTCGCACCTCGATCCCCGGCTGCCGCAGGGGGACCAGCAGGAAGGAGATACCGCGATGCAGTGGCGCGGCCGGATCGGTGCGGGCCAGCACAAAGATCCAGTCTGCTTCGTGCGCCATCGACGTCCAGATTTTCTGGCCGTCGAGAACCCATTCGTCGCCGTCGAGGAAGGCTCGGGTACGCAGGGACGCAAGGTCCGAGCCCGCGCCCGGCTCCGAATAGCCCTGGCACCACTTCTCCTCGCCCGACAGGATCTTCGGGAGAAACCTGTGCTTCTGCTCTTCAGTGCCGGCCCGCAGCAACGTGTTGCCGACCATCTTGACACTGAACGTGTCGTTACGGATACCCCACGGCGCGCCAGCCTGGGCGAGCTCCTCCATGAGGACCACCTGTTCGATCTTGGTCAGCCCGCCGCCGCCGTATTCCGCGGGCCAGGAGACGCCGAGCAGCCCCGCCTGAAACAGCCGATCCCGCCAGTCACGAGTGAAAGCCTCGGCCTCGTCGGCGGCAAGACTGCCGATCCCCCGCCAGCCCTCGGGGAGGTTCGTCGCCAGAAACGCGCGGACGCGGCCCCGGAACTCCTCCGCCTCGGGCGGATACCCGAACTCCATCGCACCCCACTCCGTCGACGGGTCTGGGACCCGCCACCAGCCCCCGCAACATCGTCTATATGTTCTAACTAGATCGTGTGTGCGCGCAAGCCATCCGGACTGGGACGGCCAAGAGGCTCCGGCAACAGGGACGTGGATCAAGGAGCGGGGTTGGGTGCGTGCCCCAGCGCCACGACGCCGTGCCCCTGCTGCCGGTCGCTCACAACAGGCCCGCGGGCGACGGGAGCCGATGCCCGCGCCAGCAAAAGATCATCTTTATGTCATCAATCATTTTTCTCATAAAACTATTTTTGATCAACTCGTCGGAGGCCAGGACATCCCGTCACGATCAGCTCGACATCATCATCATAACGTAGTATAAGTTCAAAAATATATAGGATGAGAGGTGTGATCGTGACGCACCCGGCTGCTGACAGCGGCGGAGTCACCCTGACGTCCGCGCTGCGACCCCTGCTCGAGCTGGCGAGCGTCCAGGCGGACGTCTTCCGAGGACGTAGCCGCGAGAACGAGCCCACCAGGACCTTCGGAGGGCTTTTCGCCGCACAGGCGCTGGCGGCCGCGGGCCGCACGGTCACCGACGACCGGCGGGCCCACAGCCTGCACGTTGTCTTCCTGCGTCCGGGCACGGTCGGCTCGGCCACCGAGTACAGCGTCGAGAGGCTCCGCGACGGCCGCGGATTCAGCTCCCGCCGCGTGGTCGCCACCCAGGACAGCGGAGAGATCCTGCAGGCCTCGGTGTCATTCCATGTGGGCGAGGACGGCTACGAGCACACGCCACGGCCACCGGCGGTTCCCGGCCCTGATGAGCTCCCGCCGGCAAAGTCGTGGTTCACCGCGGCCGGTGACGAACTCGACGGCTGGTACAACATCTACCTCGGCAGCCATCCGGTGGACTTCCGCTTCGTGGGTGAGCCTCCGCCGCTGGCGGCCCGCCGCGGCCAGCCATCCACCGGGCTGCGGGTCTGGATCCGTGCCAGCGACCCACTCGGTGACGACCCGGTGGTGCATGCGAGCGCCATGACCTACGCCTCCGACCTGTTCCTGCTCGCGTCGGCGCTGCTCCCGCACGGCCAGGTGTTCGGCACCGGATCCGTCGTCGGCGCCAGCCTCGACCACAGCGTGTGGTTCCACCGCCCCTTCCGGGCCGATGAATGGCTGCTTTTTGACAAGGGCAGCCTCTGGGCGGGCTCCGGGCGGGGGCTGACGAAGGGCTCCGTGTTCGACCGCTCCGGGCAACTCGTGGCGTCCGTCATCCAGGAGGGGCTCCTGCGCCTCACGCCCGCGACAGCACCACACCAGCACCGGTAGACGGCGCCGGCAGGCGCGGCGGCGCGGCGGCACGGACCCGCCGTTGTCCAGATTGGCACACGTGCGTTAATTTACGGGATGCCGGTGGGAGGAGCCCGATGAGCACACCAAAGATCATTTCTGTTGACGACCACGTCCTTGAACCGGGTGACCTGTGGCAGCGCTATCTGCCCGAACGATTCCGGGATGACGGCCCCCGTCTGGTGCGGCTCAAGGGACGCTTCGGGAGCCACGCCCGCAGCAGGTGGCGGGAGGACGAGGACGGCCAGTGGGCGGACGTCTGGGTGTTCGGGGACGTCAAAATGGAGATCCTCCCGGGCTTCGCGGCAGCGGGAAAGGACCAGGACTACCTCGGCGAGCACTGGGAGGCCATGACCTACGAGGACATGCGGCCGGGCTGTTACGACCGGACGGCGCGGCTGGCCGACATGGATGCCAACCACACCGAGGCAGGCCTGAGCTTCCCGACGTTTCCGCGGTTCTGCGGACAGACGTTCCACGAGTGTGCCGACCGTGACCTGGGCCTGGCATGCGTACAGGCCTACAACGACTGGATGATCGACGAGTGGTGCGCCGACGAGGCGTACGGCCGGCTGATCCCGTTGACCCTGATCCCGCTGTGGGACCCGGAGCTCGCGGCGGCGGAGATCCGCCGCTGCGCGGCCAAGGGGTCACACGCGGTCTGCTTCTCGGAGAACCCGGCCAAGCTGAAGCTGCCGAGCATCCACACCGACCACTGGGATCCGTTGTTCGCCGCGTGTGAGGATACCGACACCGTCCTCAACCTGCACATCGGCTCGTCCTCCACGTTCCCGATGACCTCGGTCGACGCGCCGCGGGCCGTGTCGCTCGCCCTGACCTACCAAGGTGCCGCCCACGCGTTCGCGGACTGGCTCACCAGCGGCGTGCTGGAGCGTTTCCAGGAGCTGCGCGTAGCGCTCAGTGAAGGCCAGATCGGCTGGATGCCGTTCATCCTGGAACGGCTCGACAGCATCTGGGAACAGCGCCCGGTCTACGGCAACCTGAATGGCCGGCTGTCGTGCCCCCCGAGCAGCTACGTCCGCGACCGGATCTACGGGTGCGTGTTCGACGACGCCATCGGTCTCACCCTGCGCCACCGTATCGGCATGAAACAGATCATGTTCGAGACCGACTACCCGCACGGCGACTCGACGTGGCCGAACTCGAAGGTGGTTTTTGAAAAGATCGTCGCAGCGGCGGATCTCAACGCGGACGAGGCGTACCTGCTGGCCCGCGGCAACGCCATCCGCTGCTACCGCCTCGGCCGGTACGGGATCACCGAGTAGGGGCAATCTCTCCATGGCTGTCTCCGGCGGCGCGCGACAGATCCCCGCGCCGCCCCTGGCGAGCCCACCCATCACCGCTGCCTAACCGCCAACCGCCTAACCGCCAACCGCCAACCGCCTAACCGCACCACGCTTCACCAGGAGGAACCGTGCACGACATCGTCATACGCGGGGGCCAGGTCGTCGACGGCACCGGAGCCCCCCGCCAGCGGGCGGACATCGCGATCGACGGTGGGCGCGTCGTCGCGATCGGTGCCGTGCCGGACGCCGGACGCCGGACGATCGACGCCGACGGGCTCATCGTGAGCCCCGGGTTCGTCGACATCCACACCCATCTCGACGTGCAGGGCTTCTGGGACCCCACGCTCTCGCCGTCACCCCTGCACGGGGTCACCACCGTCCTGGGCGGTAACTGTGGGTTCACCGTCGCCCCGCTCGACGACACAGCGGGTGACTATCTCATGCGGATGCTGTCCCGGGTGGAGGGCATGCCGCTGGAGTCGCTACAGGTCGGCGTGCCGTGGGACTGGCGCAGCACCGCGGAGTTCCTCGACCGGCTCGACGGGACGCTCGCCGTCAACGCCGGTTTCATGGTCGGGCATTCGGCCATCCGCCGGGTGGCCATGGGGCCGGCGGCCACCGAACGGCCGGCGACCGACGACGAGCTCGAGACAATGAAGCGGCTGTTGCGGGCAGGCATCGCCGCCGGCGGTCTCGGCTTCTCCTCCACTTGGTCGCAGAGCCACAGCGACGCCGACGGGCGACCGGTCCCGTCCCGCGCCGCCCCCGCGGAGGAACTGTTCGCCCTGGCCGCGGTGGCCGGTGAGTTCGAGGGCACCTCGCTGGAGTTCCTCCCTGTCCTTCCCCAGCGGGGCGGTTTCAGCCAGGAGATCACCGACGTCATGGTCGGGATGTCGGTGGCCGCCCGCCGGCCGCTGAACTGGAACATCCTCACCGTCACCGCGAAGACCCTGCCCGACGCCCTCGCCAGGCTCGAAGTCGGCGACATCGCGCGGGCGCGCGGCGGGAAGGTCATCGCCCTGACGATGCCGGACACCCCACCGGCCCGGTTCTCCTTCCGCGCCGGCTTCGTCCTCGACATGGTGCCGGGGCTGCACGACTTCCTCTTCCTGCCGCTGGACGAGCGCCTGGCGATCCTGCGTGATCCCGACCGCCGGCGTGAGCTGCGCCGCGCCGCCGAGGAACCCTCCGCCTTCAGCCACCTCGTCGACTGGGGCTCCCGGCACATCATCGAGACGTTCAGCCCGCAGACCAAGCCGTATGCCGGACGGATCGTCGGCGACATCGCCGCTGAGGAGGGCCGCGACCCGTTCGACGTCCTGATGGACATCGTCGTCGCCGACGACCTGAAGACGACGTTCAGCAACCCCTCCCGGGAGGCACAGCCGGAGGACTGGCAGGCTCGGGCCCAGATCTGGCGCGACCCCCGGGCCGTCGTCGGCGCGTCCGACGCCGGGGCACACCTGGACATGGTGGAGTTCTTCGGCTATTCGACGATGCTGCTGCAACACGGGGTCCGCGAACAGCAGGTCGTGACCCTCGAGGAGGCCGTCCGCCTCATCACCGACGTCCCGGCGCGCCTGTACGGCCTGCGCGGCCGCGGGCGCCTCCAGGCCGGCGGCGCCGCCGATATCGCCATCTTCGATGAGACGCGCATCGCCCGCCAGCCCACCGAGACGCGTTTCGACCTGCCCGCCGGCGCGGGCCGTCTCTACGGCGAGGCCGACGGTGTCCGGCACGTCCTGGTCAACGGCATCGAGATCGCCCACGACGGCGCGTTCACCGGGGACTTCCCCGGGACGATCCTGCGCTCCGGCCGGGACACCGAGACCCCGTCCCTCGACTGATGGCCCGGCAGCGGCGACGCCCCGGAAAACGGCGATGCTCCGGAGGACAAAGTGCCCGGTAACGAGAAGGGTATGACGATGAAGACTCGTGCCGCGGTTCTGCACGGCAGAGGCCAGCCCTGGTCCGTGGAGGAGCTCTCGCTCGACGCTCCCAGAGCCGGCGAAGTTCTCGTGGAGACCATGTTCGCCGGGTTATGCCATTCCGACGATCACCTCGGCAAGGGCGCGGGCTTCCACTTCCCGCTGGTGGGCGGCCACGAAGGCGGTGGCGTGGTGCGGGCGGTCGGCGCCGGGGTCACCCGGCTGCGGCCGGGTGACAAGGTCGTCACCTCGTTTCTTCCCGTGTGCGGCCACTGCCGCTGGTGCACATCCGGTCACTCCTACCTGTGCGACGCTGGTGCCACCACCCTCACCGGGGCTTTTGCCGACGGTAGTTACCGGTTCGCGCTGGGTACGACCGGCATCGGCGCCTTCTGCACGCTGGGGACCTTCTCCGAGCACTTCGTCGCGCACGAGTACTCGCTCGTGAAAGTGCCGGACGACACCCCGCTGGATGTGGCCTCCCTCGTCGGCTGCGGGGTGCCCACCGGCTGGGGCTCGGCGGTCAACGCCGCGAACGTCCGCCCAGGTGACGTCGTGGTCGTCTACGGCATCGGCGGCATCGGAGCCGCCGCGGTCCAGGGTGCGCTGCTGGCCGGCGCCGCGACGGTCGTGACGGTGGATCCGGTGCCCTTCAAGAACGAGTTCGCCAAACAACTCGGTGCGCACGCCGGCTTCACCGAGCATTCCGAGGCCTTCGACCACGTTCACAATCTCACCCGAGGCGTCCTGGCCGACAGCGTGATCCAATGCGTGGGCGTGGCCACCCCGGAGGTCATCCACCAGTGCTACGAGATGACCCGCAAGGGCGGCACCCTCGTCCTCACCGGCATAGCTGACCGCTACGAGGAAATCACGGTCAAACTGCCCGGAGGGATGCTCACGTCGTTCGCGAAGAAGGTCGTCGGCTGCCTGTTCGGCTTCTGCAACCCGCACCAGGACATCCCGATGCTCCTGGAGCTCTATCGCAACGGCCAGCTGAAACTCGATGAGATGGTCACCCGCCGCTATTCGCTGGACGAGGTCAATGAGGGATACCAGGACATGACCGACGGGCGGAACATCCGCGGTGTGATCGAGCTGGGCCGCTGATGCGGCCCAGCAGCCAGGACGCGTTCTTCATCGGTGGAGAATTCCGCCCGGCCACCGGTGACCGGCGTTTCACGGTCGTCAGCCCCGCCACCGAAGATGTCGTCGGCAGCGCGCCGTGCGGCGAGCCCGCCGATGTCGACGCGGCTGTCGCCGCGGCCCGGGAGGCCTTCGACACCGGCCCGTGGCCCCGGATGACGATCGGGGAGCGGGCCGCTCACCTCACCGGGTTCGCGAACGAACTCGCGGCGCGCCGCAAGGAGATAGGCGAGCTCGTCCTCGACGAAATCGGCCTGCCACGGCGGGCGGCCCAGGCCGAACCCGTCGGCATGATCGCCCTGCTGCGCTACCATGCCGGTCTGGCCGAGCAGATGACCATGAGTGAACGCCGGACGGGCCTGTTCGGCGCCTCGGCGGACGTCACCCGGGAGCCCGTCGGTGTCGTGGCGGCAATCCCCGCCTGGAACAGCCCGCTGGTGCTGGCCGCCAACAAGTTCGCCCCGGCCATGCTCGCCGGCTGCACGGTCGTCTGCAAACCCGCGCCGGAGACCTGCCTCGACACCTATCCGGTGGCCGAGGCCGCCCGCGCCGCCGGGATCCCCGCCGGTGTGCTGAACCTGGTGGCGAGCGACGGCGTCGGCGGTGACCACCTCGCCCGGCACCCAGGAGTCGACAAGATCGCTTTCACCGGCAGCACCGCGACCGGTCGCGCGGTCGCCGCTGCCGCCGCGAGCCATCTGGCCCGGGTCAGTCTCGAACTGGGCGGCAAGTCCGCTGGCATCGTGTGCGACGACGCTCCACTCGACGCGGTCGCGGCCGCGGTCGTCGCGGCGGTCACTCTTGTCAACGGGCAGGCCTGTATCGCGCTCAGCCGCGTCCTCGTCAGCGAGCGGCGGCACGACGAACTGATCGACGCGCTGCGGACCGCCTTCGAGGCGCTGGTCGTCGGCGATCCCCGCGATCCCGCCACCACGGTTGGCCCGCTGGTCAGCCAGCGGCACCGGGACCGGGTTCTGGGCTACATAACGGACGCCGAGAAGGACGGCGGACGGGTGGTCACCGGCGGCGGCCCGCCGCCGCACACCACGCGGGGCTGGTACCTCGCGCCCACGCTCGTCACCGCTGTGTCGCCGGCGTCGCGGATCGCCCAGGAGGAGATCTTCGGTCCGGTCCTCACCGTGCTGACCTACCGTGACCTCGACGATGCCGTTGCCATCGCCAACGGCACCCCGTTCGGGCTGTCCGGTGCCGTCTTCTCCCAGGACCTCGACCAGGCCCGCCAGCTCGCCGGCCGCATCCGCAGCGGCAGCGTTGCGATCAACAAGGGGGCCGCGATCGACTTCGCGCTGCCCTTCGGCGGGTTCGGCTCGTCCGGCTACGGGCGCGAGTACGGCCCGGAGGGCGTGGCCGAGTACCTCGAACACAAGACGATCTTTCTTGACACACCCTGAGGCCCCAGCGAGGAGCCAGCACCCGATGGTCGGCCGTGGTGTCCCGAGGGGGTACCACGGCCGACCACGGCCGGTCCGATGACGCGCTCCCGGGCGTGCCCGGCAGGGGTCAGATCCGCTCCACGATCGTCGCCGTGCCCATGCCGCCGCCGGTGCACATCGTCACCAGGCCGATGGTGCGGTCACGCCGCTCAAGCTCGTCCAGCACGGTCTGGATGAGCATCGGGCCAGACGCTCCGATCGGATGGCCCAGCGCGATCGCCCCACCGTTGACGTTGACCCGCTCCGGGTCGAGATCAAGATCGCGGATGGTCTTCAACGGGACCGCGGCGAAGGCTTCGTTGATCTCCCAGAGATCGATGTCGGCCACGGTCATGCCCGCCTTGGCCAGGCAACGCAGGCTGGCCGGACCGGGGGCGGTCAACATGATCACAGGATCGGCGCCCGCCACCGCGGTCATCCGGACGCGCGCTCGCGGGGTCAGCCCGTGGGCGCGGGCGTAGTCGGGCGAGGCAAGCACGATCGCCGACGCGCCGTCGACGACGCCGCTGGAGTTGCCCGCGTGGTGGACGTGGCGGATCTCGCCAGCCTGGGGATAGACCTCGCGGCACATGTCGTCGAAGGACCGGTCGAAGCCCGGCTGCACCTGGGTCGCCAGCTGCTCGAACGACGCCGGCAGCTTCGCGAGCGTGGCCACCGTCGTATCGGGGCGGGGGAACTCATCACGGTCGAGGGCGAGCGTGCCGTCGAGATGCCTGATCGGCACGACCGAGCCGTCGAACCGGCCCTCGGCCACGGCCTTGGCGCACCGCTCCTGGCTTAGGGCTGCGAAGGTGTCCACGTCCTCGCGGGTGAAGCCCTCCAGCGTCGCGATGAGGTCGGCGCTGACGCCCTGCGGGACCATCGGGTAGAGCTCCCGCAGATGGGCGTTGCCGGCGTCGAGCGTCACCACGCCCTCGGCCACCGGCCAGCGTGACATCGACTCGACGCCGCAGCCGACAACGAGATCCTGGTGACCGGACAGGATGCCCATCGCCGCCCAGCTGACCGCCTGCTGGCCGGATCCGCAGTACCGGTTGAGGCTCGAGCCGGGTGTCTCGACCGGCCAGCCGGCCGCCAGCAACGCGAGCCGACCGATGTCGGCGCCATGTTCCCCGGTCTGCATCCCGTTGCCGGCGACCACGTCCTCGACCTCGAGCGGGTCGAAGCCGACGCGGTCACGCAGGGCGTTGAGAACCTGCGCCAGCACCTCCTGCGGGTGCAGCGGGTGCAGCGATCCGGTCACCTTGCCCCGGCCACGTGGTGACCGTACTCCATCGATGATCCACGCCTCGCGCACAGCAAGCCTCCGATAATATTGGAATATTTATATAAACGATGCCATGAGCGACACCGAGGTGCGACAGTCCAGCCGGGCGCTCACCCGCCGCCACCACGAGCGCCCCGGACCCCGTTGACCTCGTCAGCCTCGTCGCCACAGGCCTCGACGTGCGACACTTAATCAGTAAGCGTATTAATCGATTCGTCGAGTAGTGTGCTTCGGAACCAGCCGTCCCGACCAGCCGTCATCGACGAGACGACCACAGCTGATCCCCCTGCCGCGGGCCGCGGCGCGACAACGCTGGAGTCACGTGTGAGCGACCGATACGACGACTTCCCGACGCTGCGTTTCGAGCGACCCGCGCTCGGCGTTCTGCGCATCGTGCTCGACGCACCCAATCTCAACGCGGTCAGCCCCCGCATGCACCGCGACCTCGCCGAGGTCTGGCCGGTCATCGACCGCGACCCTGAGACCCGTGTCGTGCTCGTCCAGGGCGAGGGCAAGGGGTTCTCCGCCGGCGGCACCTTCGACCTGCTCCAGGAGATGGCCGACAGCCCCGGGGTCCGCACCAGGGTCCTGCACGAGGCGCGCGCCATGGTCCTCGGCGTGCTCAACCTGTCCAAGCCAGTGGTCTCGGCCATGCACGGCCCGGCCGTCGGCGCGGGTCTCGCCGTCGGCATGATGGCCGACATCTCGGTGGTCGGGCGCCACGCGACCATCGTCGACGGCCACACCCGCCTCGGTGTCGCGGCCGGCGACCACGCCGTGCTGTGCTGGCCGCTGCTGTGCGGGATGGCCAAGGCCAAGTACTACCTGCTCACCTGCGAACGCCTCACCGGCGAGGAGGCCGAGCGCATCGGGCTGGTCTCGCTGGCGGTGGACGACGACCAGGTCCACGCCCGCGGTCTCGAGGTGGCGACGTCACTCGCGACCGGCTCGTCCGACGCGCTGCGCGCGACCAAGTCCTCCCTCAACCACTGGTACCAGCTGCAGCTGCCCGCGTTCGAAGCCTCGCTCGCGCACGAGTTCTACGGCTTTGCGAGCCCGTCCGCGCAGGAGGGGATCGCCGCCATCCGGGAGAAACGCCGGCCGGACTTCATCGCCGTCGAGGCGCGGCACCGCGCCGACATCTGACCGACCGCCGGCCGTCCGACCAGGAGCTCAGCCATGACCAACAGCACGACGACCGACAGCACAACGACCGGCAGCACGACGGCCGGGAGCGAAGCCCCCGCGTCGAAGAGCGGCGATGTGCCACTGCTGGCGCCCGGAATGACCTGGGAGGAGATGCTCCCGGGAACGGCGTTTCGCACCTCGGCCCGGACCATCACCGAATCCGACCTCATGACATTCATCCAATGGGCCGGCTTCAACGAACCGCTGTTCGTCGATGCCACCCACGCCGCGGCCGGGGGGTACACCGGCCGGCTGGTACCGGGGGCCTTCGTGTACTGCATCGCGGAGGGCCTGGTGCTCCAGACCAACGCGCTGCATGGCACGGGCCTGGCGTTCCTGTCGATGGACCTGACGGTCAAGGGCCCCACCTACGTCGGCGACACGCTGCACGCGATCGTCGAGACCCTGTCGGCTCGCCCGACCAGCAAGCCCGGACGCGGCATCGTGGCCAGCCGTGTAACGGTACGCAACCAACACGGCAAGGACGTCATGGTCTTCACGCCGACCCGCATGATCCGCGGACGCGACTTCGTCGAGACCGACGGCGCCGG
>NZ_CAKJTR010000054.1:24558-30289 GCF_917627355.1 Protofrankia sp. Cj3
ATTATCAGACCAACCTGGTCGGCCGCTGGGTGCGCGGTGGCGGTTCTTACCACGCACCCAGCGGTCCCGGGAGTCGCTAACCGTAGGAGGGTCCGTGGGGACGCTGGACGGAAAGGTCGCGCTGGTCACCGGGGCCAGCCGCGGCATCGGAGCGACAGTGGCGCTCCGGCTCGCGAGCGAGGGAGCCCGGGTCGCGGCCATGGCGCGTACCCTCGACCCCGACCCCCGGTACTCAGGAAGCCTGCGGGAAACGGTCGAGAGCATCCGGGCCGCCGGTCACGAGGCCGTCGCCGTCCGCGGCGACCTCTCGTCCGCCGAAGACCGGCGCCGCATCGTCGCCGAGACCGTCGAGGCATTCGGCCCGGTCGACATCCTCGTGAACAACGCCGCGGTCACCTTTCTCGCGCCAGTCGAGGAGTTCAGCGAGAAGCGTTTCCGCCTGATGATCGAAGTGCAGGTGTGGGCGCCGTTCGAACTCACCCAGCTCGTTCTTCCCGGCATGCGCGCGCGGGGAGCCGGCTGGCTGCTCAACATCTCCTCCCGGGCCGCGCAGCACCCCGAGGGCCCGCCGTTCGACGCCGTGTACGAACGCGGTTTCTCCGCATACGGGCTGTGCAAGGCGGCGTTGGAGCGTTTCACCACCGCGGTCGCGTCCGAGGGGTACCGTCACGGCATCCGCGCCAACGCGCTCGCCCCGCTCGACAACGTCGCGACACCCGGAGCGGGCGCGCACGACCTCGTCGCGGACTTCCCGCTCGAGGATCCCTCGGTGCTGGCCGAAGCCGCACTGGCCCTGGTCGAGGGAGACATCACCGGACGGATCGCCTACAGCCAGACGCTGCTGGACGAACTCGGCCGCAAACCCGCCGTGACGGCCGGCTGAAACCGGCTCTGGACGGCCCAGGCGGCCAGAAGAGCAACGGCCATCCAGAAGATCGGCGCGAGTGTGTCGTCAGGTACGCGTTTCCGGCAGGAACACACTCGCGCCGATCATTTTTTCTCGTTGTCGCCCCAAGCGCCCCGGGTTCCCGGGTTCCCGGGAACCGGCGGGAGCCTGGGAGCTCAGTCCACGCGGGCGGTGGCGTAGCCGGCGATGACCTCCTCGCCCCGCTCGTTGACCGTGACCACGTCGAGGTCGACGAGGGCGACGCCGTCGTCGTCGCGCAGGCCGGCAATGACGACGCGGGCGGTCAGCCGGTCACCCGGCCAGATCTGGCTTTTGAACCGGACGCCGTAGCGGGTGAGACGGCCGTCGCCCACCAGATCGGTGACGGCGCGGGCGGTCATACCCATCGCCAGCATCCCGTGCGCGAACACACCCGGGTAGCCGGCCGCGTCGTGCGCGTACACACCATCGGTGTGCAGCGGGTTGTAGTCCCCGGAAGCCCCGGCGTACTGCACGATCTGCGTCCGGGTGAGGTCCTCGACGAGCACCTGCTCGCGGACCTCGCCGACCTTCACGTCAGCCCCACGTAGTGCCATCAGTTCGCTCCCTGCTCAACCGGCTTCTCCGGTCGTACGCTCACACCGCGGGCCCGGACCACCAGCTCACCGGCGGCGTCCCGGTACTCGGTGACCTGTTCTTCGAACACCAGCCTGCCGCCGCGCCGGCCCGTCTTCTCCCAGGTGCCGCCCGGGATGGTGGTCACCTCGAGCACGTCCCCCGGCCGGACCTGCCGGAAGTACTCGAAGTGCTGCTCGGCGTGCAGCCGGCCACCGCCGGAGACGGGCTCGGTGACTCCGGTGGGCTCCCGGCCGGAGCCGAACCACGGCTCGCCGGCATGTGGCCGCAGCGGGTAGTCGGGGTCGTACTGGGCGGAGGACTGCACAAACGTCGGCGGGGCGATGATGCCCGCGGCCTCGGACTCGCTGGCCCGCCGCGCGTCGTGGTAGACGGGGTTGGGATCCCCGACCGAACGCGCGAAAAGCATGATCTGACCGGCCTCCACCGGGAACGTGAACTGCCCCACGAATACTCCTCTACTCCTCGTCGTTGAAGGCGGGCGGCCGAGGATTCCAGCCACCAGATAGAGCAATCATTAATACTTTTACCGGCTTAGAGCGCCCGAGGATAGGGCGTTCGGTCAGTGAGCGGCTCATCCGCGCCCGGTCCGGCAAGGCGGCGGAGGAAGGCGCCCTGGTGGTGGGCTCCGACTGACGACAACGCGGCCGGGCGGGATGCGGGGAGCCGCGAGCCGGACAGTCCTATTCTCGGGCGCTCTTACTCCTCCAGGCGCTCACCCACGCCGCACGAGCAGGCGCCGCACCTGTGCCGCAGACTCCATCGCCTCGTCCTCATCACCCGCGACCGGCAGCAGATGCACATCGCAGCAGCCCGCCTCAAGGTAGGGCACCAGGGCCTCGGCCACGTCCTGGGGCGTTCCCCGGGGCACGTACTTCGAGAAACGGTCGAAGGGCACACCGTAGAAACTCTCCATCGCCCGCGAGACCGAGCAGCCCGCGTCCTCCACGGACCTGCCGAAGCCGCACCAGACGAGCAGCGCGTGCCGCCAGGCCATCCCGGTCCGCCCGGCTGAGACCGCGACGCCGTCGATCTCGGCGGTGACCGCGGCGTAACGATCGGGCGAGACCCACACGCCGAGCCAGCCGTCACCGTGCCGGCCCGCGCGCCGGACCGCCGCGGCCGATCGGCCACCGATCACTATCGGTACGGCGACAGCCGGCGGCGGCGACACCCGCACGTCCCGGAGCCGGAAGTGCTCGCCGTCGACCGTCACCGCCTCGCCGGCCAGCAGCGCCCGCAACACGACGAGCGCCTCGTCCATCCGGCGGCCGCGGGTGGCGGGGTCGACGCCGCAGGCCTCGATCTCGGCACGGTCCTCGCCTCCGATGCCCACGCCGAAGACGAACCGGCCGGGTGCCAGGGCGGCGAGCGTGGCTACCTGACGCGCCACCGGGACGGGGTGCCGCAGCGGGAGCAGGAACACCCCGGTGTGCACCTCGACGCCGGGCGCGGCCATCAACAGCGCGGTGGCCTGGATGAGCCCGTCGGAGCCATAGCCACCGCGAAAGCTCACGTGATCGCCGATGACGGCATGGTCGAAACCGAGATCCCGTACCTGCCGCGCGGCGTCGAACAGCCGCTCCGTGCCGCTGCGCAGCAACGCGAAGGGTGGCCGGACCCCGATCCGCGGCCCAACCGATCGGATCTCGGCCGCCACCGTCCCAGCTGTGTCGACGACCGCTGTGTCGATGACCGCTGGGCCGACGACCGCTGGGCCGCTGCCCGCCGCGGTCATGATTCCAGCACGCGGCGCAGCACCTTGCCGGCCGCGCCCCTCGGCAGAGTATCGATCATCTCCCATTCGGCGGGCACCTTGAATCCGCTCAGGGACTCTCGCGCGAACAGGCGCAGCTCCTCGACATCCGGTGGATCATGCGGGTCCATCAGGACGATGAAGGCCTTCACGACCTGCCCCCAGCGCCGGTCGGCCCGGCCGACCACGGCAACCTCACGGATCGCCGGATGGAGGCTGAGGACCTGTTCCACCTCCAGCGGATCCACGTTCTCCCCACCCCGCACGATGCGATCACCGCGCCGGCCCAGCAGCGTGACATAGCCGTTGGGATCGATACGCCCGAGGTCCCCGGTGTGGAGCCAGCCGTCGGCCGCGGGACGGAAAAGGTGCTCGCCCCGGGCCCGGATCTCGCCGCTGCCGTCCGGTGCCGGGTCGACCACCCGCAGCTCCACGCCCTGGGCCGCGCGGCCGACCGTACGCAACAGCTCAGGCCGGGTCGTGGCGGCAAGCCGATGATCCTCAAAGCTCAGACAGGTGATCGGAGAGCCCTCCGTCTGCCCGAAGATCTGAACAAAGTCGACGTCCGGGAGAACGGCCATCGCCTCACGGAGCGTGTCCGGATGAATCGGGGATGCGCCATACTGCAACACCCGCAGCGTCGGCAGCGCAAGGGCGTTCTCCGCGAGCAGACGGTCGATCATCGTTGGCACCAGCAGGGCGTGTGTCGTGCCGTGGTCGGCCAGCTCCCGCCAGGTCCGCGGCGAGAACGGCGGCGAACAGACGACCGTGGCACCAGCACCCAACGCCACCGCGATCATGCCGAGACCGGCGATGTGATGGTACGGCGAACCGGATGCGTACACGCTGCCCGGTGCGAGGTGGACGATCGCCGCGTTGACCCGGACCCGCACCGCGAGCTTGCCCTGAGCCACGAACACCGGCTTGGGCACTCCGGAGGTGCCGGACGTGTGCAGGATCAGCGCGGTCTGTTCCGGGCCCGGCCGCTCCGCCGCCGGCCGGTCGGACAATGGCCGGTCGGACGCGGCGGCCGGCGGGTGCACGACAAGCCTTCGCCCCGTTGCCGCCGCCACCTCGCGTCCAAGATCTTCAACGGCTGGTTCAGCCAGGAGCAGATCGCCAGCGAGGCCGGCCAGGCAGCTGGCGAGCTCCCGGATGGTAAGCCTGGTGCTGATCGGCGCAAGCGGACGCCGGGTGGCTGCCCCGGCGATGGTCAGCGCGAGTGCTTCCAGCGTGGTCGAGACCAAGGCCGGCAGCGGGGTCCCCACACCCACGGCGAGGCTGTCCAGCCAGTCAGCCGCGCCCGCGGCGTAACGCAGCAGGTCAGCGCCGGACCAGCGGACGGTCCCGCTGCTCACGGCCGGTCGGCTCGCGCCTGAGCCCGACCAGGCCTCGGCGAGCTGGGCCGTCCACGTCGTCCCGGCCCCGATGGCTCCAGCCCCAGTGGCTCCAGCCCCGGTTGTCCCGTCCCCGGCGGTCATGCCCGGGTTGTCCGGGCGGCAGCGGCTGGCCCGGATACGGCCACCGCAGGCACAGCCGACCCGGACGCGGTCAGCCCGGTGGTGTCGACGCCCTCCCAGAAACCCGCCCAAGCCGGAAAGGACCAGGGCAGACCGGGTGGCGTCGGCGAGGTGCCCCAGCTGTCGAAGCCCACGGCCTGCGGGCGCTCGTTGACGTCGGCGGCATACCAGTGGCGCTCGTCCCTGCGGTCGAACAGCCACTCCCCGTCGACCCGGCGGTAGGTGTCGAAGTAGCAGATGGCCATGACGATCCAGCGGTCGCCGACCTCGTGCTCGGCCCGGCAGTACACCTGCCCGCGGGCGTTGTCCGCGTCGAGCAGTTCCACCCGATGGCCGCAGATCTGGTGCACCGACCGGTAGAACCACCGCAGGCTGGGCGCGATGTAGTCCCGCAGCGCCTCGCGGCCTTGGCCGTGCCGCCCGCAGTTGACATCCGGCACGAACAGCGAAACCCAGGCGTCGAGGTCACGTCCATCGACCGCGAGCGCGTACCGGATCGGCAGCTGCTCGATCGCGAGCCGCGCCTCCACCTGCTCCAACCGCGCGAGCAACCCCGCGTCGTGCGTCGTCACGACACCTCCAGGTCAGGCCTTCCCCCGGACGGTCGCTTCGCGACGATCCAAGGACCCGGGCTCCGGGGAGGGCCGTCGTGCGGGGCAGGCGATCGCCTCCGATCGCGTCCGGACAGGAGCCAGCCAGGCCTCCTCGTCCGTCACACCGCCACCACAACCAGGCCAACCCAAACAGCAATACGCTTAATGAGTTGCACTATAGTTCCCGGCTGCCCGTCCGGCGACGCCTTCCCGCAGGGCCACCTCAACGACCCGGGCGCGCACGGAACGCGCAGATCACCTACGGGAACCACCTCAACCGGGAGCGCATCAGCCCCACCACCGCACCAACCGATCGGTGCGCCTTGGATGTCAGCTGAAG